>DMOT01000286.1:0-568 GCA_003456765.1 Bacillota bacterium | reverse complement strand
GTCCTCTGCACTACCGCGCATGAGGCTACCGGGCTCAGGGCCGGGGCCATGACCTCCCGGCTGACCCAGCTTGCCGTAATCGACTGCCTCTTTACCGCGGTGGCTATGAAGAAATCCGATCAGGCAATGGAGCTTCTCATGAAAACTGTGGACGCCCTGGCGTCAAGGAAGATCTAGCGGGCAACATATTCCCTGCGCGTGTGGTTCTGTGCGCGCTGCCAGACGAGATCATCATGGAGGAGCTGTAAGGCATGGCGAAGCATGAAGCAGCGGCTCGTTCCAATTGCGGAGCCCGGAAAGCAGTCAAGCTGGGCGTTACGAAGCTGCTTGAAGAGCCGAAGAAGTATCTTGGCAGGGCCAAGGCGCGAGTGGGACTTGTCGCCAACTACAACGCTGTGGATGAATATGCGAGGCCCATCATAAGGCTCCTGGGCGAGTGCAGCGAGATCGAGCTTGCCAGGATCTATGTGGCAGAGCATGGCCTTTGGGGTTGTGAGCAGGCTGGCGTGAGGGTGGGGCATCTAGTGGATCCGCTTATCGGGGTCGATGTGGTCAGCCGGTACGGTGA
>DMOT01000229.1 GCA_003456765.1 Bacillota bacterium | reverse complement strand
TGCACAGACAAAGACAGGAGCAAAATGGGCAAAGTAATTAGAAGCGAGTACACGTTCATCGACAACATGGGCGCTCCCTCCTCTGGGCCTGATTATACCATATGGAGTTGGCCTCACAACAGCCGACTTGGACGGTTCCCGATTTGCTCCAGTATGAATGCACATTCACGGGGCACGCGGTATTCGTTGCCAGACTATTCTTGCTTTGACTGGCAGGCTCGATGCGGTTTGTTACGTTGCCCTGCCGTTCTTGCAAGGAGTGACCGCCGCCCCGTGTAAGCGTTTGCCTGACCTGACTGCCAGAAGATCGCAAAAGGCTTCCAGCCTCGTATCGAGGCCAGCATCTGCAGTATGCTCATCAACGGTAAGCGACATGATGGGGATCCCCTCCTCTTCGCTGACTCGTGGCAGTATGCTCTGGGCCACTATCTCAGGCATGCATGTGAGAGGAGAGATATGCACAACGCCGTCGAGTCCGCTTCGCGCCATCTGAACCGATCTGCCCACGCTTTCCACACCGTGGCCGCCGACAAAGCTTCTCAGGTAAGGCATGGCCCATGTGAGCATGTCCGGCTTTGCCATTAGCTTGATGACATCGAGGACAACGTGAGCCATAATCCATCCGGAGAACGTAATTGGCTGGGAGACTGCAACGCCAATTGCACCCAGTTTCTTGCAGAGGTTCATGTTGACTGCAGGCTCCATTACTACATATATCTCTCCTACGACCCCGACTGTAACAGGCGAATCGGCGCCGCATGGGGGCTGTGCCCCAACTTGGAGGCCCGGAGCGCACGGATCCAATGAGTGGATCGTCCCCAGAGTGGAGCAGGACCTGACTTTCTCCATAGTAGCGGCTATTGCCTCGCGCACATCTGGAACTCGCGACGCCTTGTCTAGCCAGTCAAGTCCGGCCCGTGCAGCCCTGTCAACCGCCCCGGTCTCCCTCTCACTCCAACGCGCGGCGTTGGCCAATTGGTCAAAGACATCGATGCCGATGCATTTTTCCCATGCAAGTCTCCCGGCTTCGACTACATCGCGTATTCGCGCTCGACTCGTCAGAATCCGTGCAAACCGGGCGGTCTCACGAAGGTGCCCTTTTGGAGGCTCTATCACTACGAGCTCTGCATCATGGCCGAGGTCGTCAAGGATATCTTTCTGAAGCTCACAGTAATAGCCGAGCCGGCAAGGGCCTATCCCCCCTACCATGAATACGGTGTCGGCGCCGGCATTGATGGCTTCGATCATGTTTCCTGTGGTGACCTTAAGAGGGAGGCAAGCGGTTTCAGGTGCAAGTTGCGCACCTATTGCCACCGTTTTTCGAGTAGTCGGAGGGGGCGTCACTACTTCCATCCCTATCCCTGAGAAGAAGGCCCTAAGCGGGATCGACATATTCCCCAGATGCGGAAAAGAGACCTTCATCTTGCAGATTGCCTCATTCGGACGGTGTCCACGAAGGCTTCCAGGCGAGTTGCCATGCCCGCCTCGCCGGAGTGTTCATCAACATTAAGAACCATGAGCGGAATGCCTCCATGGCGCGCAGCATCCGCTGCGATGACCTCGGCTACGAAAGACTCAGGCCCGCACCCAAAAGAGGTCAGGTGTATTACTCCATCAACTTCGCCTGTCACGCGCCATCTCTGTGCCGCTCCGATAAGCTTTCGTCCAGTCGTCCAAAAGACTCGCTTCCTGCCTCGCCCACGTCTCTCCCACCGCTTGAGTTCGCCATAACTGTAGTCATCGGCCGTTACTGCAGTCACACCCATTCTTCCCAGTCGAGGGATGAGGTTCAGGCTGAGATAGGGATCTTCAAGGTTGTAGCTGTGTCCGAGCACACCGATGGTGAGTGCCCTCTCGTACACGCTTCGAGGCCCGTCCCCACGAGCCTGACCGTCGGGGCGGCCCCGCGTTGACCGGGCGAGGGCGGCCGCCCCGGGTTCTCCGCGGTACTCGTCTTTTGCCTGAGCCAGCAGGGCATTGCGTAATGCACATGCCAGGCGCCGGGGTCCGACTCCCAGGATATCGCCGGCGTCCCGCTGCAACATGGATGAGAGGCACCGGCGCATACCGCGGTATGCATCGACAGACGTATCGAGAACAGCGGGCGCATTTCGAAGCCTTGCCCTGATCATGTCAGGAAGGCCCATCAGTTTCGGACAGACATAGGCCCCGCGCTCAACGCTGACGAACCTTGGAATGAACAAGACGTCGACGCGGTCGGCAAGGGCGTCAGCATGGCCAAAGAAAGCCTTCACGGGAAGACAGGCATCATCAACGCAGAGTGCAAGCCCTGCCTCGAGTATCTCTCTGTTGGTTTCGGGCGACACGACAACTCTGGCACCGCAGGCTTCCAGAAAAGCGTGCATAGCCGTCCCGTAGTCGTGGTACAGCAACCCTCGGGGAATGCCGACTGTCGTGGTCATGGCTTAGGATTTGCAGCAAGGGCAATCACGGCGCCGAAGAAGACTGCGGTAGTCACGCCAAGCCCGGTAAACTCGAGGGCGCCCGTCAAAAGCCCTACTACCCCCAGCCTTTCAGCCTCCATCAGAGAACCGCGGGTTATCGAATGGCCAAACCCTGACACAGGGATGAGGGCTCCCGCTCCGGCAAAGTCGACCAGCTTGTCATAGATTCCGAGGCCAGAGAGGATTGCACCTGCCACGACAAATGCTACCAGCATGTGAGGGGGTGAGAACTTGCTGGTGTCAAGGAGGACTTGACCCAACGCGCAGATTGCTCCGCCTACGAGAAATGCCAGGAAGTAGTCCATGCCAGAGTGCCTCCCTTGGGTTCTGGATAACTGTGTGCGATGGCCTGAGAATCCAAATCATGCCTCGAGCACCACGGCATTTGCAATGCACGGAATCGACTCCCCTTGCTGCCAGGAGAGAGGCGACAGGAGGGCGCCTGTGGCAACGATGAGAGCACGAGAGATCTTGTTCTGGCACATCCTCTTCCATATGTAGCCGTATGTGATAAGGGCGGAACAGGCACAGCCGCTTCCCCCTACTCCGGTGCCTCGTACGCCCTCGAACATGAGCACGCCTGAGTCTGCATAGTTCTCTCCCAGGGGCACCCCTCTCTGCACCATCAACTCAAGGAGTATCTCTGCTCCTACACGGCCAAGATCGCCGGTGAGGATCGCATCGTAGTACTCCGGGTCCCTTCCAGTATCGGCAAGGTGCGAGAAGATTGTGTCGGCTGCAGCAGGTGCCATAGCCGGCCCCATCTGGTTTGGATCTTTGATGCCCATGTCGACGACTTTCCCGATTGTGGCCTCTTTGATCTTGATCTTGCCTCCGGAGGCACCCACCAATGCTGCCCCCGCTCCCGTCACGGTATACTGCGAAGTGCTCTTTCGCATTATGTTAAGCTCTATTGGATAGCGAAACTGCCTCTCGGCAGTCTGGTAGTGGCTGCTCGTGACCGCAAGTGCGAGGTCTGCATAGCCCCCGTCAACCATTGCCGAAGCCATGCTCAGACTCTGTACCGAAGTGGAGCAAGCACCATACAGCCCCACGAAGGGAATGGCGAGTTTCTCTGCAGTAAAGCTTGAGCTGATTATCTGGTTCAGAAGGTCTCCGGCGAACATCATGTTGACCTGGTCTGGAAGGACTTGCGCGTTGCCAATAGCGATCTTGATGGCATCCTCCATGAATCGCCGTTCCGCCTTTTCAGGCGTTCGCTCTCCAAACATGTCGTCGGGCACCGTTTCATCGAACCATTGGGCCATCGGGCCTTCGCTTTCCTTCGGCCCGGCGACTGTTGCTGCGCTGACGATTACAGGAGGAGTGGAATAGACGATTGTGCTTTGGCCCACACGTTTTGTCGCCATAGTTTACCCCCTGTAAAGCCACCTGACAAGGGCAACAAGGACTCCGGATAGAATCCCGTAGACCAAGACCGGGCCCGCAATGATGAACATCTTTGCGCCCATGCCCAGGACGTAGCCTTCGCGCTTGAAATCCATTGCCGCCGCTACAACGGTGTTGGCAAATCCGGTAATTGGAATCGCTGCTCCCGCGCCTGCGAATTCGCCAATATGGTGGTATGCGGAAAGGCCGGTCAAGACTGCGCCGATTAGAATCATGGTCGCCAACGTAGGCGCAATGGCCTGATCCTGGCTCAAACCTCGCGACATGAAGGCATTCATCACGCCTTGCCCCGCCATGCAAATGAGCCCGCCCACTACGAACGCTACAACAGCGTTTCGAACCAGAGGGGGCTTGGGCACAATAGATGCTGCGAGCCGCTGGTACTTTGCCCGTTCATCCGCTTTTTGCTTTTTTGCTCCGGGACTTGCCAAGATGCTACACCCCCACATGGCCTAGTATGCAACTGGCCGGACGGTTTCATTCACCGCCCAGGGCATGCCGGAGCTTGACGAGAGCAGCCTTCTCAATCCTGTGGACCTGCGGCTGGGAAATTGCCAGAGACTTCGCAACATCTGCCTGAGTTCTTTCTTCAAAGAAGCGCATTTCAATTACCGTGCGCTGGATTTCGGGCAAGGCAGACAAAGCATGAGATAGAGTGAGAGACTCGCATACGCGAGCATCAATGGCAGGATCGCCCGGGAGGGTGTCTTGCAGTTCGAGGGAGTCGTCGTCAGAGCTTATCTGGTCGAAAAGGGAAGCGACATGCGTCTCGGACTCCATTGCCAGGACTACATCTGCAACGTCTACACCAAGGTGTGCGGCGATTTCAGTTGCTTTGGGCTCACGGGAGAGCTCAGCACGGAGCGAGTCCTGCGCGTACCGGCACTTCTGTGCAAGCTCCCGCACCGGGCGAGGCACGTGCAGAGGACCTGAGCCCCTGACGTAGCCCAGTATTTCAGAGAGTATGATGGGTACCGCAAAGGTGCTGAACGCCGTGCCCCGCGACGGTTCGTATCTGTCGATGGCGCGGAGCAGGCCAACACACCCTGCTTGATAAAGGTCGGCAATCTCGGCCCTGCCGGCAAACCTGCGTGCCACTGACATTACCAGGCCAGCATGACGCCGAACCTCTGCTTCCCGCAAAGAAGCAGAGCTGGAAGGTTGGCGGAGCTTGCTGGCTTCCGACATCATCCTCCTCGCCCCGGAGAGAAGA
>DMOT01000047.1:4956-14214 GCA_003456765.1 Bacillota bacterium | reverse complement strand
GTACAATACATTCCAGCTTCGACAGATCCCTTCCAAGGGTAATCAACTCTTCCCGGCGGTTGGCCAGGCAGCGCTGGACAATATATGATACAAACTCTTCCTGGACCACCATGTTATCTTCCTGCGTGGCGAAAGCCATCTCAGGCTCAATCATCCAGAACTCAATCAAATGCCTTCTCGTCTTCGACTTCTCTGCCCTGAAAGTAGGGCCATAGCAGTAAACCTTGCCAAATGCCATACAAGCCGCCTCGTTGTATAGCTGTCCACTCTGGCTAAGATACGCTTTCTCACCAAAGTAGTCCGTTTCAAACAAGGTCGTAGTTCCCTCGCACGCCGCCGGGGTCAATATCGGCGCATCGACCTTTATGAAGCCGTTATTCCGGAGCCAATCTTCAGCTGCAGCAATTATTTCATGCCGCACCAGCAAAGCAGCATGCTGCCGAGGATTTCGAATCCACAAGTGCCTGTGGTCAAGGAGAAAATCGACACCATGTTCCTTGAGTGTTATCGGGTAGTCTTCGGACATCTGTACAAGCTCGATGTTTGTGACTGACATCTCGAATCCGCCCGCCGCCCTCCGGTCGGCGCGAATGTGGCCAGTGACCACTATCGACGATTCCTGCGTAAGATTGTCGCACATCTCAAACTGGTCATCAGGCACCTCGCCACGAACTGCTACCGCTTGCAGGAAGCCTGTCCCATCCCTCACTATGAGGAAGTGAATACTCCCACTCGACCGTTTATTGTAGAGCCACCCTCGAATGGTGACATCCTCTCCATCGTGCGCTCTTATGTCGGCGATTCGGACGGATTGCAATAACCACACCTCCGGACAACTTCATCTAAATCAAGATGCTGCCATGTTACCTACTATTATAATTGCCCCGGCAACGTTTCTCAACCGCACTCCCCCATCGCACTGCCCCGCCGCAGGGATGGCCGATCTTGCGAAACCGGCTAATTTTGAGTCGCATCGCGATCGCAAATGATCAATTTTGGGACGGTCGCAGTCTAGAAAATAGACGCTTTCCCGCGCACTGATCCACCATATGGGGGTATGCATTCCGGTATACCCACTTAATCCCTTAACCCGGATCCTCATTCCAGTCTTTCCCTGAGTATCCCTGGCACATATTGCCTTCAGGGTTTAATTGTCTAAAGTTTGGACCGGGCCAGTCTAAAAGTTATACACTCGCGCCCGAAAAGGGGCTAAATTTTAGACGGATCTCTCAGAGGCAGACCGAGGCGCCCCCTTTTTTCGCGCCCGTCGAATGCATAAACCGCCCTCTAGCGCTGAAGGCGCCCCGAACGGGATCCACGGACCTGTCCCGGCTGGAATATCCAACAAACTGTGGCAACATCACAAAGCCGGGGCCCTTCGGCCCCGACTTCGCTCTCCCAATCTGCAGTATCTACAACGGCCTATTCTTGTCAGAAAATCAGCGGCCTATGTGCCAGATCTCTAGACGCAATCTCACGTGGTCGATGTACTCGATTCCAAAGACTGCGCCAGTAGTGATGCTGTAGTCCTCCACGGCCACTCTGACCCTGAAGGGATACTGGATCTTCTCATATACCCTTCCAGGCCAGGGGGAATCGGGTCCGCTGGGCTTGATCTGCATAAACTCCACCGGGCCGACTGCATCTGCAGTGATGTTCCCGGTAACCCTCGAGAGCATGCCCAGGATGGGATCGCCATTTATGACCACACTGCCTGTGGATCCCCTGAAAGTGAAGGTCTCCGTGAATGGCCCGGTCTGAGGCCATTTCACGAGTATACTCTTGTTCACCAGCTGCACTTCGTCGTCCCAATCCGATGATGCCGGCAATCTTGCCAATGTCGCATCTATATGGTACGGGTTCGGCGAATTAACTGTGATCTGCCTCGAGTAGGTGTAATAGTGCTTCTTCATTATGGCGATATCGTGCACACCGTAGGCCACGCCTGTAATCGTAAGCGGTGTAGTTCCCTTCTCAACGCCATCCAGGAACACTGTTGCCCCTGACGGCTTCGAAGTGATGTTCAGCGTTCCGCGCGATACGGGTGGTGGTGGCGGCGGCAATGGTGTGGAAACTCTCCCCACCGTAAATGAAGTCACCGCCGACGACCAGTCCTGGCCGAAAACCGGTGTAATCGTGACCGACTTTACCTCAAACATGAACCTGTCTGCAGTTATGTTTACGTTGAGTTGTGGACCGAATGAGCCCTGCTCTAGTGAACGTCTCAGCCAATCGACGTCGCGTATCTGCGACGGCGTGGCGATCATCACGAGCTGCTCCACTCCTGCCGGGCCGCCGATGGTCAAGTTATACCTGGCGTTGTCGGGCAGCGAATGCGTTTGCCCCGCCCGCTTGTAGTTGGAACCCGAGTATATGTTTGGGAATATGAGGCTCACGTTGCCGACGGTATCGATATCGAAGATGTAGACATACGCATCTTTGCTCGTTCTGAAGTAAACGTTCAACCTGTCGCCCGGATCATACTGCGACCTGTCAGTCCAGATGCTGGTCTGATAGGGCGGATTCGGGTTGATGATGATGCTCTTCACGTCATACTCCGCTAGAACGGACCCACTTGAAACCATGGCTACCGCCATGATCATGATTATGCTTGCAGCCAAGAGGCTGCACCTTTTGATCTTGGTCGACACCGCAAGTTATCCTCCTTTCGGAAAGAATAGCTTCTTCATTCTTCGTAGTCAGCCCCGGCGATCATATAGTTCGGGGCCTCTTTCGTAATATGCACATCGTGCGGGTGGCTTTCCCTCAGTCCTGCGTTGGTAATACGCACAAACCTCGACTTCTGACTGAGCTCCTCCAGGTTGGCTGCTCCCACATACCCCATTCCTGCCTTAACCCCGCCGATCAGCTGAAACACGGTGTCCGCGACGCTTCCCTTGTAGGGCACACGTCCCTCGATCCCTTCCGGGACGAGCTTCTCTGAACCTTCCTGGAAGTAACGGTCGCTCGACCCAGCCTTCATTGCGCTGATAGAACCCATCCCCCGGTAGACCTTGAAGCTCCGTCCTTTGTAGATCTCCATGTCTCCAGGGCTCTCATCTGTTCCTGCAAGAAGTTGCCCAACCATGACCACGTGCGCTCCTGCAGCCAGTGCCTTGGTCATGTCGCCAGAGAACTTGACGCCTCCATCGGCAACTATTCTTACTCCTGCCTCTGAAGCAGCAGCAGAGCACTCAAGAATCGCTGAGAACTGCGGGACTCCCACTCCGGCCACTACACGCGTGGTGCAGATAGAACCGGGGCCTATCCCTACCTTCACACAATCTGCGCCTGCTTCTGCTAATGCTTTGACGCCCTCTCCGGTCGCAATGTTCCCCGCCATGATATCAATATCTCCGAAGTTTGCCTTTATGGCCCTGACGGTGTCAATTACGCCTCTTGAGTGGCCGTGGGCTGTGTCGACTACTATCATGTCTGCACCGGCGTCGATAAGGGCCGCCGCTCTCTCCAGGGTGTTGGCAGAGACTCCAACTGCAGCTCCAACCCTAAGCCTTCCGTGTTCGTCCTTGGCGGCACTCGGATGCTTACGGGTCTTCTTGATATCTTTGGTGGTGATCAGCCCTCGGAGCTTGAACTCGCTGTCTACCAGCGGCAGTTTCTCGACCTTGTGCACCTTGAAGATTTCAATGGCTTCATCAACCGTAGTCCCAACCGGAGCGGTAATCAAGTTCTCTCTGGTCATAACATTGGATACCGGTTGATCGTAGTTAGTCTCAAACCTGAGGTCCCTGTTGGTCAGAATCCCGACGAGCGTGCCGTCTTTAGTTATTGGGACGCCCGAGATATGGTAACGTTCCATGATCTCGAGCGCGTCTTTCACTAGAGCGTCCGGCCGTAGAGAAACCGGATCAACAATTATTCCGTGTTCAGAGCGCTTCACTTTGTCAACCTCAAGCGCCTGCGCCTCAATGGACATGTTCTTGTGGATTATGCCCATCCCGCCCTCTCGGGCAATGGCCACAGCCATGCGGGCATCGGTTACAGTATCCATGGCAGCAGACATCAGCGGTATGTTCAGCGCAATCCTGTCGGTAATCCGAGTCCTAACATCCACATTGGCTGGAAGGACCTGCGACATGCCGGGAACAAGCAATACGTCATCGAAAGTAAGGGCCTCTCGGATCTTGTCTGAGTTGTGCATAGCGCAATCCACCTCTGCAGTCAGTATTTTGGATATTGCGACCCGAACTCGGGCAGCAATGGATCAAGCAAAAGCCCGTGCATCCCGCTTCCCGGAATGCACGGACCACAGCCTCCTCACGCCCATACATCATTTCTCCGCAGCTACCTCTGGGTCCGACACACCCCGGCAGTCAGCGAGCTTCAGATGAAGCTCCTTCCACTGACTGGGATCGATCTCGTTAGGGCAGTCGTCCACCAGTGAAACACCTGCAGCGTTCTGCGGAAATGCGATGATATCGCGCAGGCTGTCAAGCTCAAGCATGACAGCCAGGAGTCTGTCGAACCCGATGGCAAATCCGCCATGAACCGGGCCCCCGTATTGATAGGCACGAAGAAGAAATCCAAATTTATCCTCTGCTTCTTCAGGAGTAACCCCGATGACGCCCATCACTCTCTTCTGGATCTCGGGATCGTTAATGCGCATGCTGCCGCTTCCAAGTTCCGTGCCGTTGAGAACCAGGTCATACTGGCGCCCTTTGACCGAACCAGGATCTGCTTCAAGCAGATCAAGATCTCTTTCGCGAGGCATGGTGAATATGTGGTGCATCGGATCCCATTGCTCCTCATCCGGATTCCACTCGAAGAGCGGAAACTCCGTAACCCAGAGCAGCTTGTACTCGCCGTTTGGGATGAGTCCGAGCTCTTTTCCGAGATACCGCCTGAGCTGCCCCAATGCCGTAGCAGACACGTCCGGCGTGTCGGCAACTATCAATATCAGGTCTCCGTCGGCACTTCCCAGCCTCGACATGATCGCCTCAAGGACTTCGGGAGACAGGTGCTTTGCGACGCCCCCCTGTACCTTGCCGTCTTCGACCTTCAAGGCAACAAGACCTTTCGCACGATAGACCCGGGCAAGCGCGGTAAGGTCGTCTATCTGCTTGCGCGAGAAACCGGCACATCCGGGAGCGGAGATTGCGCGTACTCGGCCTCCCGCTGCGCATACATTCTTGAAGATGCCGAAGTCTGAATCCGCAACCAGGTCTGTAAGGTCGCGAAGCTCCATCCCAAACCTCATGTCAGGCTTGTCGGATCCGAATCTCTCCATGGCCTCGTCATACGTCATCCTGAGGAATGGACCTCGCACATCTACTCCGATCGCTTCCTTGAATGCTGCGGATATGACACCTTCTACCACCGAAAAGATGTCCTCTTCATCGCAGAAACTCATTTCCAGGTCAATCTGAGTGTGCACCAACTGCCTGTCAGCTCGCTGGTCTTCATCTCGAAAACAGGGGGCCAGCTGGAAATAGCGGTCAAATCCCGCAATCATCAAAAGCTGCTTGTACAACTGAGGGCTCTGCGGAAGCGCATAGAACTTCCCAGGGAAATTCCTACTCGGCACAACAAAATCGCGAGCTCCCTCCGGAGTGCTCCGCACCAGCAATGGAGTTTGGATTTCCAGGAACCCCTTATCCGAAAGGTAGTTCCGAACGGCCATGGCAGCCTGGTGGCGCGCAATCATGTTGGCCTGCAACGAAGGACGTCGCATGTCTATATATCTGTATCTCAGCCTAACCTCTTCGTTGGCCAGATTCTCATCTGACACTTCCACTGGCAGGATAGGGGCGGCCTCCCCCATGACCTTCATGCGGCTGGAAATCACCTCGATGTCTCCAGTAGACATGGAAGGATTCCTTGTGCCTTCCGGCCTTGCCGACACTCTGCCCTCCACTCGAATTACGCTTTCACGATGGAGGCCCTTTGCGAGCTCCAGAATATCCTCAGAAAGGTCAGGCCTGACAACAACCTGCGTGCGACCATATCTATCCCGAAGATCTATGAAGATCAATCCTCCATGGTCACGTACTGATTGAACCCAACCGCATAACGCAACAGACTTGCCGACGTCTTCTGCTGCAAGCTCGCCACATGTATGAGTGCGAAGCACATAACTCACCTCAAAACCCTCAATTACTTGCATATCAATCTACATCTACAGCCAATACGAGTTTAACCCAATTATAGACCTGAGCCCAGACTCGTGCAACTGAGCTGCCATGGTCTACAGTCCTTCGAGCGACAGAGCATCCAGCCGATACGGGAACGACAATGCTTCCCGTCTACTGGTAGACTCCGGCCCCTCAAGCAGAAGGGCAACATCTTCAGGGAATGGGCCTAACTGGGGTTTGGGCCGGCATGCGTCTTCAGGATCAGGGCCTCCAAGCGCGCCCATTGTATAGACATTTCTTGGGTTCCAAAGCATGAACTCGTATATGTCGCACTCGTACGCTGCCTCAATCTGTGCCCTCACCTCGCGCGCCGTATACGTATGGCCAAGAGAGAAATCCTGAAGCCATGGGATTATCCTCGCTCCGGACTGCACCTGTGCAAGCCTTGCCTGTGCATCGCTGAGGCTTCGCCTGACCGTTGCACCCGGCGCCGCATTCGGGTTTTCAATGCCGTACTCGCCCTTTCGATAGTGGGACGGGTAGACCATGGGCGCCACGTAGTCCACATGGACCGCCATATCTTCCAGAATTTGGCCAATGCCCATATCGGAACGGGAAGAACAGACTAGCCCGAACACATCTGCCGTTACCACGACTTTGTATGGCTCCAGTTCCTGCCGGGCGTATGCTAGGAAGTCGACAATGGCATCCACCCTGTCTTTGCCCTCCATGCCTGCACCATTACTCGTCATGGTCAACCTCGCGTCATCCGGAAACCTGACATAATCAAATTGAATCTCGCGGAAACCTGCCCGGGCCGCCTCCCTGGCTATCGCAAGGTTGTACTGCCAAACCTCTCGCTTTCTTGGGTCTGTCCACATCATGCCGCGCCCGTCGCGCCAGGGCTTGCCCGAGGAATCGCATATGGCAAGATCAGGGCGAGCAGCTGCAAGATGAGGGTCTTTGAAGACTACAAGCCGGGCTATTGGATAGACTCCGCTCCCGTGAAGCTCCTCAAGCATACGCTCTAGATCGCCAATCTTGCGCACAGATGCTCCTATGCTGGCCGCAAGCGACACTCCCGATACATAGCTTATCTCCCCAAGGTCATCTTTTATCTCGATGACGATGGAGTTCAGCTCGGTCTCGCACACGAGGCCTACAAGTTCTTTCATTCGAGACCCGTGCCCGGCCGTCCAGCCTGTAGCATACAGAGCCCTTACATGCCTTGGCCTATCGGGCTGCAAGGCCGCAAGGTCACGCGGGCCAACTGAGCAAGCGCTGTCTGGTACATAGTCCAGTGTCTTCGCCAGGCTGTCAGGCCAAACCAGGGCGGCATTTGCGATCTCGGCTTGAATAACGTGATCCCATGTTGACGACATGACCTTTCGGGCAATCAGATTAGAGGTAGCGACAGCTGATATCATTGATACCAGCAAAAACAAACAGAATAAGAACAGCAAGCCTGGTAGTTGAGGCTTCATCTCCATGTTGGAATACATATGCAGTGTGAATTCTCCCTTCGGCCCATCCAGGTTCTGATTCTACCCGAACCTTCTCGTTCCTTCTCGTCGGTGCAGGAACAGTGTGGATAATGTGTAATACTTCTTCTGGGGGTGACCTGGATGTCAGCCGTTCTTTCCTGCGGATTGCTCCAAATGGATCCATCTCAGTTCAAAACGGTTCATGATTATCAGATATCGATAGCTGCCAGAATCTCGTCGCTAGCCCGAAAGGGCGCTGACCTGGTAGTAATGCCAGAGTACGCCGGGATGATAGGCGCTTCGCTCGAAATCGCTTCGCGTGTGCCTGGAAACATGTTCGAGGTGGCCCGGGTTACGGGAATTGAAGGATACCATCGCTGGCTCGATTTTTTCGCAGCCACAGCTCTGTCAAACCGCGTGCATCTGTGTCCCGGGACCTTCCTTAGGCCGTCTGATGGCGGTTATGAGAATATCTGCCCTCTCTTCTCCCCAAGGGGCGAACTCCTGGCTGAGCAGCTCCAGACACACGTAACAGAAAAAGAGGACCAAATGGGGTTGGTTTGCGGCAATGACCTTGCCACTATCAATATACGCGGCCACAAGCTTGGAATAGCAATGGGCACGGATGCATGGTATCCGGAGGTAGGCAGGATTCTGGCGCTTCTGGGAGTAGATACGATACTTGCCCCAACTGCGGTGCCGGCGCCATACACGGTATGGCGCCAGACGCGAGGCCTGTGGCAAGTTGTGCAGCAGAATCAAGTTTTCGGAGTTGAAGCTTCGCTTGGCGGGGAATGGCTGGGCTGTTCCTACCAGGGTAGATCGCGGGTGTTCGCACCGGTTGAAGTGACTCCTGAAGGGCGAGGAGTTCTTGCGGAGATAGCGTCAGGGTCGATCTGGGGAGAGCTGGTAGCAACGCTCGATCCATCAATACTTGCTGAAGCAAGGAAGGCCTTCCCCATTTTCGAACACTTCAACATCGATATTTATGAAAACCAGCTGGCCGATGCATATCTAGTTGGACGCACGGTTCGGCTCAAGCCTGAAGGGAGGTAGCTGGCAATGGCACGACTGATCGATTCCATGAAGAACAAGGCTCTCCATATTGCCCTGTCAAGAGCCTCCAATCCAGTCGCAATTTCACGTCATGCTACATGGCTCAGGGAGGGAGACGCGCGATTTCAGGGCCGCCAGCCAACCCCCTCTACCAGTATCCAAACTGGCGAAGACGGCAAGCCGGAGCGGGTCGTATGCGCAGCGATCCAGATGGAAGCGAAGCTGGTTGCGTCAGGAATCCGATACGTCGAGTTCATATACAGGCTCGCCGCAAAAGCGGCAGTGGCAGGCGCTTCGATCGTGGTTTTCCCTGAATACAGCGGCCTCCCTTTGGTAGGCATGCTGCCTGGAATAGGCAAGATGCTGGATTCGGCGGGCTCGTTTGACGACGCAGTGAGCCAGGCCGGCGGTGCGGGCGTGGGGGTCCTCGACGTATTCAAGCTTCTCGGCCCCTATGTTGAATGCGCCTATAAGGAAGCCTTCTCCTCAGTCGCACGAGAGCTAGGCATTTATATAATCACAGGCAGTATGGTGCTTCCTGATGACTCATCAGACGGCGGACTCATGCGTGCAACGGGCTACGTGTTCGGCCCCGAAGGAGACCTCGCAGGGAGATACTCCAAAGC
>DMOT01000047.1:0-4830 GCA_003456765.1 Bacillota bacterium | reverse complement strand
CATCTGATGCCGATTGAGGCTGAATGGGGGATAAGCCCCGGCAGTTCCATCCCCACATTCAACCTGGGGGGAGTAATAGTTTCAGTCCCGATTTGCATGGACGCAACGTACTTTGAGACATTCCGTATGGCCAGATTCGCTGGCGCTGATATTGTAGCAATACCTTCCGCCAACCCAGAACCGTACAACTTATGGTATGCGCTTCGAGGCATCTGGCCCCGAGTGCAGGAGTCGCAGGTATACGGAATCGGCGCATCAATGGTCGGGCAGTTTGCAGGCCAGGAATTCACTGGCCGGAGTGCGCTCCTGGCGCCCCTAGAGCTCTCGCCCGGCGGGGACGGAATCCTGGCCCAAACCATGACAAGCGATAGAGAGGACGTGGTGTTCGCAGAATTCGACCTGTCTCTTCTCTACAAGCTTCGGGCAGAAGAACCGCTCCGATTCAATCTTTCGCTGTACCGCAAGTATCTGCCTGGCCTGTACAGATAGGCTCAATCATCACGTAAGGCCCAGGTCGCCCAGGCAACTGAGGATGGAACTGAAGGAGAGGACTCATAAGTGAAACAGAAGGCTATCGCAGTCTGTGCGCACCCGGATGACCTCGAGTATTTTTGCGGGGGATCCACAGCGGCAATGATCCGCGACGGCTGGGACGTGCAGCTGGTAATTGCCACAGACGGCGACAAGGGAACACACGACAGAAGAATGTCGGGGACGCAGCTTGCATCCGAACGCCGCCGCGAATCTATGGAAGCGGCGGAGATTCTCGGCCTAGGCAAGGTTTTCTTCCTTGGCAAAGAAGACGGGGAGCTCCGCAGCGATGGTTCGCTGCGGCGGGACATCGCGCGCATCTTCAGGATCGTGCAGCCAGACCGACTAATCACATTCGACCCGTGGAGAAAATATGAGCTCCATCCTGACCATAGAGAGATCGGGTTTGCCGCACTCGATGCACGCCTAGCTGCACGACTACCCCTTTACTATCCAGAGCAGCTTCGAGACGGGCTCGAAAACTGGACGACCAGAGAAGTGCTCTTGTTCAACACCGACAACCCTGATTACTTCATAGACATAGGCGATACATTCGACCTGAAACTTCAAGCCCTGCGCGCACACAGGAGCCAGTGGGAAACCACATGGCATGATACCCTGTCTGACCTGCGAAAAGAAGCAGAAAGAATGGGCGCTGCAGCCGGCTGCAAGCTTGCAGAGGGATTCAAGCGGATATACATCCCCGCAGGCCCGGTCAGCATGAAGTTTGAGCATCAGAAAGGAGACTGAGTGATGTGAAGCCCGCATCCGATCGCATACTTACTACCCCTTCAGAGCTTGGCGATGTGCTATCCCCGCTTGTGACAGGAAATGAGTGGGTAGCCCTTCCCGACATATCGCCGTCTGATGCCGGTGTTGGAAGCATGAACATAGTGCACATGGCCTCAAGGGGACTTGTAGAGTGGGTAGGCGAGTTCGACGAAGGCCAGGATCGCCATACCGGGCCCGGGAAGCCCTTCGTCAGGCCGTTCGTGGAAGAGATTACAGGTGCGGGGCGACATGTCAGAACCGAGATCGTGGGCGACATCGAGTGGACCTGGCTTGCCCGGTGGGTTCCTGTGGGCAGGTGCAAGCTTCGCACTCCGGACGGCCATGAGTGCGTTGCCAGGATCACCATATGCGCCCCTGTAGGCGAGCAGGGCTGCATGTTTGCCCTTGAGCTGTCAGAGCTCAAACTGGCGAGCAACGCAGAAGATGTTCGCCTCTGCCTGGGGCTGGAAGGTCATTGGGGAGCGACAGTCAACACCATCTTCAGAAGCAGGCTTATGCACGTCACAAACCACGCCTACTACTCAACGTGGACCAATTCGCTTATCCTTGAAGCCAGGGGCGCGTCGAGCATAGGGGCGCTGGCACTCTCAGCCGACTTGGAGTTCGACTGGCGCATACAGTCCGATAACGGTTCCTCGAAGCCAGGAGGCGAGCAGAGCCTGGCTGTGCTAAACGGGTCTTCCGAGATCTCGTTTCGTCTTTCCTCAAGCATTACGCTGGTTCCAAACCAGCGCCGCCTAGTCACGTTCTGGATTACTGCGAACGCCGACCCCGATGGTGCAGGAACGACAAACGTCCATCTCAGGCGGATCGGAGCCGAGGCGGCGCTTGAGAAGACGCTTTCGTGGCTTGCAGTCAGAGCTCATTCATCCAAAGCTCAGTCGGCAAGTGAGGAGAACCGCAATGATGAGCTCCTGGCCAGGGCAGACCGGAACCTTCATTTCTGCAGATTCTTTGCCCACGGGAGGGCTATCGACACCGAAGAGCTGGTGATGCTCACATCCCGAAGCTACCGTTACTATGTCTCTGCAGCTTTCTGGCCCAGGGACACGTTTCTATGGGCGTTCCCCGCAATGCTCGCTTCCGACAGCGCCTTTGCCCGTGACGTACTGGTTGCCGGATTCCGCCGTCATGTCAGGAACATGGGCGTGCACGCCCACTACATAGACGGCACGCTACTATATCCTGGCTTCGAGCTCGACCAATTGGCATCGTATGTGATAGCCCTTGGAACCTATATCGAGGCGACGGGCGATGCGTCTCTGGCCGACGAGGCCGAGATCGCCGAAGGGCTTGCAGAGTTTGACAGGGCCCTCGCTTCGCATCGGCATTCCGACATAGCACTCTACAGAACGTTCCTCGACCCAAGCGATGACCCGGTTCAGTATCCTTACCTAACGTACGACAACGTGTTGGCCTGGAGAGCCCTGCGCATCATGTCAAGGATCGCGCGCAGCCAGGGCCGTACGTACCTGGCAGAGCGAAGCGCCGTCATGGCGCAGGCTACAGAAAGTGCAATATTGCGGCACTGCATCGCACAGGGTCCCTTCGGCGAAATGTTTGCATGGTCCACAGACCTGGACAGGAATTACGAGCTGTATGACAATCCCCCGGGGAGCTTGATCCTCCTGCCGTATCATGGATTCGTAGACGCAGACAACGAGTACTACGTAAATACCCTGAGATTCATCGCATCTGACCTCAATCCGTACGCATGCTCCCAGAGCACGTACCGGGGAGCAGGTTGTGTCCACTCGAAACACCCATGGCCCATGCACGCATGCAATACGGTGCTGGCTGGCGTAGCCAATGCAAGCGCCATACACTTGATAGAAAACGCCCCCCTCGACGGGGGGCTGGCATGCGAGACCGTATATGAAACTACTGGCAAGGTCGCTACAGGCAGCGCCTTCGCAACATTTGCCGGCTACTTGTCACTTGCCGCGCTCAGGATACACGAGAGCAGAACCTGAGTCCTCGCCGTCTCACATCGGCAAGACTGCGACCTAGCCGATGGGCTCTGCTCTCCGGCAATTCCACTGCTATTTGGGCTATGTACTTGCCGGATTTCTGGGTGATGGGAAGAGTGGCGAGCTTGCCTCCTAATCATTCGGTTTCATGATCGGAGATTGCCTTCGCCTGCTTGCGATTCTTGACCATGTTTTTAGGCATAAGCGTTTCCATGCAGATTAGGTCATAGCCGTGGACGAGTTGCGTTGTTGACTTATGAATTGCGTCGCGGCGCTGATTGGCAATCTTCTCGTGCAGACGCGCAACCTTGATTCTCGCCTTATCGCGGTTCTTGCTACCCTTTGGTTTTCGGGATAGCTGACGAAAGAGTCTGGCAAGTTTCTTCTGGGAGCGCGCCCATAGCTAAAGCCAAAGGCTTTACGGCGCATCCGGCAAGGTGCTCTTGAGAAAATCACTGTGACTGCCAGGAGAATAGAGCCGGTCAGTACATAGAAACCTGCCATCTGAGCCAGTTCATCCACACCCACGATGCTTTTTGGGGTTCCGCAAGTCCCGTTGAGTTCTGCTGCCTCAACTTCAGCCAGCCCCCTGACTCCCTGCTCCTTGCTCCATGCTCCATGCTCACATGCGTGTTCTTCGGAACCTTCGACGTCAATACATTTCCCCAGTCCAGTGCAAGTTTGGGCAAAGCCGGCCGTCCACCGGACCATGCCAGTCACTAAGACATGAGTGCCTCAAGCATCTCATCGATTCTGCCATCGAGGGCTTCCACTCCACGAAATCCTACTTCTCTTACCATCCCGTGAAAATCGAACGTCATCTCGCCTACTGCAACCGCTGCGCCCGCGCCATACTTGGCGAAGGCCCGATCTTTAACCACGAGCTTTACCAGAAGAGCGCCAATGTCGGGCATGCTATCATTTCCGCACGCGTCCACAAGCATTTGTTGGAGCAGTCTCCGCTCATGCTGTGTATCCGCGATCACTAACTCCACCTCCTACCATAACCGTATTGTATTCCCATGTTACCACCCCGACTTCTACACGTAAAGCTTTAATATGGTCCGTAATTCCCGTCTTATCCTTCTTTATGGGTGTTTTCTTGTGTTTTCCTGCCTTCTTCTCCCTTTTCGGGCCTGCATCTATCACAGGCCGCTGCCCTGGCGCTCTCACCCCTGGTGACAGCCGGGTTCGTGCCTTGACCCGAGGTGTAACCCCGTGCCTCAGGGAACCTCGCTCTCGAGGCAAAGGGGCCTGCAAGCAGGATAGCCAACATGGAATCTCGTTTCCCGGGGCGATACTGGATACTGGGTATCCATGGCCCCCGGCGGGTACGGCCCGTCCGGGCCATAACCTGGGGCCATTTCGCCAGGTTGGGCTTGATTACTATGGGCAAGTGCATATTCCGGTCCAATTCGTCCACCGATTCCGGGGCAAATCGTCCACCCATTCCGATTGAATCCATCCACTGATTCCGGAGCAAACAATCCACCGATTCCGGTCCAATTCGTCCAGTGATTCCGGCCCAAATCGTCCA
>DMOT01000050.1:1381-2983 GCA_003456765.1 Bacillota bacterium | reverse complement strand
GTTCTGAATCAGTGCATACACAATGGATTTGGACTCCAGCTGCTCGCCCAGGAGCTCACAGGGCCGGAGTATGCAGAGCACTTCATCGCCGAAGCCCTCGATTGCGGTGTGGAGACGATGCTCAATACCATGGTCTTAGATGTCACTCGAGAAAGAGAGATAATTGCGATCAACAGCGATGAAGGGCTGATGCACATACAGGCCCGGGCAGTGATCTTGGCCATGGGCGCCCGGGAGCGCAACAGAGGGGCAGTAACCATACCAGGGACGCGGCCTTCAGGAGTCTTCACTGCAGGAGCGGCCCAGCGATTCGTCAACATGGAGGGGTACATGCCGGGCAGACGCGTTGTTGTGCTGGGATCGGGCGATATAGGTCTGATCATGGCCAGGCGAATGACATGGGAAGGCGCAAAGGTCGAAGCTGTCCTTGAGATAATGCCGTTTCCATCAGGCCTGACGAGAAACATAGTCCAGTGTCTGGACGACCAGGGCATCCCTCTCTATCTCAGCCATACTGTCGTCTGCATCAAGGGCGACGAGAGGGTGGAAGGCGTTACCGTTGCCAGGGTGGACGAAAACCTGAAGCCGATACCTGGCACCGAGTGGGATATCCCATGCGACACGCTCCTCCTTTCGATCGGATTGATACCAGAAAACGAACTGAGCCTCGAGGCTGGCGTGGAGCTTGATGCAATCACCGGCGGGCCGGCAGTAACTGACGAAATGGAGACGTCCATTTCCGGCATCTTTGCGTGCGGCAATGTAGTCCACATCCATGACCTCGTTGACAATGTGACAAGAGAAGCGTGTACGGCGGGTGAGGGGGCGGCCAGGCTCGTAACCGGGCAGCAGCCGGGAGGCGCTAATGTCCGAACTCGGGCCGGAGACGGCATCAGGTATGTAGTTCCACAGCAAGTCCACGTAGAGAACCTTGCCGATCGCGATGTGCGCCTGTTTATGCGCGTAACCCGGCCTGCAGAGAACGTCAGAGTGGAAGCTGAAATCGGGGGAGAGGTGGTCTTCAGCAAGTTCGAGCGGGTTGTCCGCCCTGCTGAGATGGTTGCCCTCACGATTCCGGCGGGCAAGGTATCAAGGCAGGCAATGGCGGCGACCGCATCTGTGTGCGGAGCCGGTGGCGCCCATCGGCCCGGAAAGGCGAATCCCCAGGCCGGCCCTGAGCTGGTCATGCGCATTGCGGTGCGCGATGCTTCCAGGAAGGGGGGCAAGGAGGCGTGATTCCAGGATCAGCAGATGTCATGGAACTGACATGTATCGTCTGCCCGGTCGGCTGCAGGCTCCAGGCGACCCTTGAGGATGGCAAGGTCACAGGAGTCCAGGGCAATTCCTGCAAGCGCGGAGCGGAGTATGCAGTGGATGAGCTGTGCGCTCCGAAGAGGACTGTGACTTCGACTGTGAGGGTGGAGGGCGGGTTCTTGCCGCTTGTGCCCGTGCGCACGGCTGCACCGATTCCTAAGAACAAAATTGACCCGGCTCTGCGCGAAATCGCAGGGACCAGGCTAGAGGCACCTGTGCAGATTCATCAGGCTGTCATTAGAGACGTGGCGGGCACCGGGGTTGACGGAGTTGCCAGCAGGTCGATGC
>DMOT01000050.1:0-1158 GCA_003456765.1 Bacillota bacterium | reverse complement strand
AGTTGCCAGCAGGTCGATGCCGGCAGCAGGCTAGCCATTGCGATTGACCACAGGAAGCCGTCAGCATGCTCTGGATCTTCGGCACATCGGGGCCTCGGGACATTCCTGATTGCTACAGGTGAGGAATAACGAGCTTCTTGCGCGGCCTGATGCCGCGCTTTTCTGTGCTGTGAGGAGTGTTCCTTTATGGAGGTAAGTTGTGTAGCATGTGGAATATGACGGGTATCAAGTGTCCGTTGGGAGGTGTTGATCTATGAGGAAGGCCGTTGGCGCCGGACGCATCGCGGGAGGCCCCTTTGGCCCGTGGCAACGGGCAATCGCCATCTTGCCGAGCATAGCTGCACTCGCCCTTGCGGTTGCAGTTATTGGTATGGGGGTCATGCCTGCTTTGGCAGTTGCCGCGGAGGGCGTATCCGACGCAATGCTTGCTGAGGCTGTAACATGCCTCAGGGGGATAGATCCTGATGCTTTGACCTATCAGGAGAAGGTTGAGAAATCCACCGAGATAGATAGGGCTTGGCAGACGCTCAGCAATGCTGGCATGCGAGGGCGGGATGCGCTCGTGGCCGAACTTGAGGCAGTCGGGCGCTCCGGAGAAGAAGACACTTTCTTCAAGCTCAGTGCGACTGCCTTGCTCTGGCAGATGACCGGCGTCGATGATGCGGATCTGATTGCCCGGACCTGGCGAACTGCCCCCTTCGAAATGCAGTATAGATATGTGTTCTCCACCGCCTATCAGGCTGCTCTCACCCGTGACGAGCGGGTTCTTCCGATCCTAGTTGCGTTCCTCTGCGACAAGTCAGGCAGCACCGTCATACCCATGCATTCGCTGACAATCAAATGGCCACTGGGGGTCGAGTTTGTCTGGGGAGTGTATGGACCTGCCGGCTTTGCGGTTCTCACAGAGATCATTGAGGAGTCCTCCGACCCTGTGATGGTGGAGTCTGCTCTTGAAGCGCTTGCCTGTTCAGGGCATGTTCCGGCGCTTCCCGCAGCGCGACGCCTGGCCCTTGACGGAGCAACCGCCGGTATCAGGCAGGCGGCTGTGCGCTTTCTGGGTTGGCACGGGCATCCACAAGATTGGGAAGTGGTCCTGCGGGGGCTCATGTCGGAAGATGCAGGAGATGTGTGGACTTCACTGTGGGCGATCTATGAATT
>DMOT01000132.1 GCA_003456765.1 Bacillota bacterium | reverse complement strand
CTTGCAACCTGGGGCACGGAGTTGTCTTCTCCATCGCGTATAGGAGTAAACACCGGGGAGACCAAGTCCACACGCTTGATGCCAGTCTCCATGAGCATGCCGACCAACTGACTAGGATTGATGTCCCTTCCTAGCTTTGCGCTCTGCCACATGATATAGCGGTTGACTGCCGCATTCACGGCGGCTTCGATGTCCGCTGCGCTTGCAGTCTGGCTTCGTGCGATATAGTAAGTGAGCTCAATGTCATATGGCACTACCTCCGGATCATCAACCAATACGAGGTCGGTGAGCGGCCTGACAAATCGATCATTACAAGCTTCATAAACTGCGTTCTTGATTTCCTGGCCGGCGATGGTTCCATCGTCCATCAGGATATAGATGTTTACCTGTCCCGGATTAGGCGTTGTGAGCACCACATCGGCAATTCTGGTGGAAACCCGCCGGGCATAGTAGGCATACGCTCCCTCGGGGCCAGCCGTTGAAAAGGCGTCCATGCTGGCACGCATGAGTTCGTAATACTCATCATCTGTGGCAGCGTCCGCTCCATTCTCGCTCTCGGTCAAGTTTTCACAACGCTCGTAGTAAGGAAACACATCCACAAGAACATCAATCTGCCCTGGCGTGTACCCGTTGCCAATCACTCCCGGCTCTTGGCACTGAACAATGACATCAACATATGTCTCTCCGATGGGAATAAATGCATCAGCGATAGTCTCCCATACGAGCGTACCCTCTTTGTCTGTCACTCTGGTTCCGAAGGGAACCAGGATGGCATTTGGCTGCGGTTCTGAAATATAGAACCTCATGGTGGTAATTGCGGGCTGGGCCTGTGGCCTCACCTGGCTGTAAAACAATTCCCCCAGAGCGTCCAGGTCTGCACCGGTTGCTCTAGAGGGAATATTCTGGTTGCCTGTATAGTTGTTTAGCGCCCGCTCTTGTACAATGACGCTAGCCACCCAAGTGATGAAGAGTCTCTCCGGGCTGGCCGGCCTTACCGTAACCCCTGTCATTTGCTCGTAGGAGGCAATGAGCTGGGAAACGAGCGCTGCGGTGTCTGTGCTAACAAACTGATAGGTGCTGTTCCTACTCATCCCGTATCCTCACCTCCACTGTAGCGTGCATTTTGCCCGGCACATCCGGATCCATGTCAACCTTCACGTCCACCACATCTGCGCGAGGTTCATACTCCGAGATGGCTTCAAGAATTTCTGTTTTGAGAAGTAGTTTGGCGGCCGCAAGCGGCCTGTCCAAGAACTTCATGGGAAGTCCAAAGCTACGATAGAGGGGTACAGTGAGCTGCCTGGTCGTGAGAATCATCCTGATATTCTGCAACACGGACTTGACAGGATCGGTCTCATTGAGAGTGATCTTGCTCAGGTCTCTTGAACTGACAAAATAGCTCATGCACCACCTCACCTCGATTTCGCATACTCTAGTAACTCAACACTCACTGTCGCCCCGGTCACATTGCCGTGGCCGTCAAACGTCTCCATTTGCACTTTGTGGCTCTTGATCACCCACTTATAAGACCCGATACTTCGTTCACCGAGTACAAGGGGAAGAGCTGTACCGGCCCGTTCGTATGCCTTTATCTTTTGAATGTCCTCCATAGGATCAACGCCCAGATACAGAGAGAGCACCATGTCAAGTGAGAGGGTGTCTGCCTCGGACCCGGTGAACTCCACTACTGTATTGCCCAAGTGCCTCTTGTGCTCAGCATATCGAGCAGAGCCTGACCACACTACGTTGTTTATAGTCTTGATTGCATCTGCGGACACCTGGAAAACGATGTCCCCAAGGGCTCCCACTTGTGCCATCACAGTCCCCCCAATACAAACCCATCGCCGTTCCAAATCGGCAGATAGAGACATACCACAAGCTGCCCGATGTAAGGCAGCCATGGGTGCACTTCGATGATCGTCTCGTGTTTTTTCTTCTCCAGAAGGCCGGTATAGGTGCAGCTTGGATCCGTTTCCGTCTTGTAATACTCAATTTCTTTCTCCAGCTTGATATTGTCCGGTATTGATTTCTTGTAGCTCTCACCGAGCCCCAAGTCCCTGGGATACGTGGCATACTGCGCCTCGTAGTCCCACTTATCACCATCGACCTTCTTGGTGACAGCGATGGTCGGGTGGTTTTGCAGCACCTTTAGCTCTCCAGAAACCAGGTCATCATGATCTTCAAAAATGACCCTGGCAGTGCGTTTCTCCTTGTCCACAGAACTAACTCTTCCAATCCTCACCAGGCCGCCAAGAATGTCTGAATACATCAGTACCCCTCCAATACACGGCGCAACCAAATCTGCGTCATATAACCCTTGGTGCCCACGATGTGCGTAGCGGAGTTTATGATGTACTTGCCATCCCACAGGCCCCAGCCTGAGAGCTTGACAGTTACACCCGCCACCAGATCTGGATTACCTTCCAGCATGAACATTACCGTGCGCTCCCTTTTATTGTGCAGCCGCAATTCCTTCTCGGCCCGCGCCTTGGCCTCCGCATAGCTGCTGACCCTGGCCTTAATTTCTAGTTGTTGATTGCTCTTGTTGTTCTTCCGGTAGTTTGGAGTGTAGGCATAGGCTTGAATGAGTTGGCCGGTTTCGGGGTTGATATACCTTACACGACAGCTGGTGAACTGCTTATTCGCCCTTCCAATCCTCATCTTGTAACTCTTATACGACTTGTCGTCTTTTGTAATGGTCAGGAGCTCCGGTTTGGATTCATACTCCCTTTGGTCGAACAGGACTAGCATGTTGTTTGTGACCTTAAGGGATATCCCGGCTTCATGGCAAAGGTTGGACAGAAACTCAATGTCCGACATGGCAAGCTGCTCGACCCTCTCGTAGTGCGGATCGTATGACGACTCATACATGCAGGCCATACCATTCAACGAAGCCATCTCGTTAGCAATTCCGGACAGGCTATAGGATTCCCAGGCCTTGTTTTTCCTGACCTGGCGGATCTGCGAATTGAACGGGAGTGCCACTCCTTTGATCGTTACAACAGATGGAGGACCACTGGTATCCACATCATCAAGTTCAAATTCTCCACAATCCAATATCTTGTCTGATCCATCATCATTCCAGTTCCTTCGGATGATAGACGCCTGGATCTTCAGTCCTAGCGTCTCCTGCTCTGTCATAACGGTTGCTTCCGGTTCTGCTTCAGCGATGTATGAAGCGTTGACATACGCCTCAGACCCACCGTAGGAAATCCTAGCCCAGCCATTTGACATGCTTTCTACCTCAACCTCACTACCGTAGGAGAGACTTCCCACTCTGGCATAATCTGCTCCGGGGCCGCTGCGCACATTTATGCCGCTTGGTGCCGTTACCTTGAACACAGTCTCTGGAACCGATGCGGGCTCGCCCGACTCCTCGGTGGAATCTGCAAGCCATTGGGTCAACCAAACCCCATCCCGATCCTCGAGTTGGATCTCAATCATGTCAGATTCATCGTCCTCATTGTCCTTATACGTAAGGGAAAGCAGGTTTTTCTGTAGGGGCTTAGTAACATCAACGCCTCCAAGGAACACTTGTATCTCAGTACGTCTGGCCAAATTCTTGTCGCTCATCCTTTCACCCGCTTCCATGGGGGAACAGCATCAGTGGCCTTCGGGTGCACAACGTCCGGAAGCACCAGTTCAATTCCGGAGGGAAAAATGTAGTAGCCAAGGAGGGCCACGTTAGCATTCATCAGTTTATCGGCATAGGACACATCGCCCAACTGAGCGTGAGCTATGCTGTCCCACATATCGCCTTGCCTGGTGACGTATGTCCTGCTCATACGTAAGCCCCCCTTTCTCTTTCTATCTGGATTTCTTCAAGGATATCCATCAGTGTGCGTTTCAGCTCAACATCCCTCGTAC
>DMOT01000138.1 GCA_003456765.1 Bacillota bacterium | reverse complement strand
GCAAGAAATCCGGGGCGAGGGGCAATGGCGGCAGGATTGGCTGGCCAAAAAGCGAGTGGCGGCGCGAATGCGCCGCACATAGCCCCTGTCGTTTTTCTGTTGCTCTCTGCCCGGCGGTCAGTCCTCCAATGCAGTGTTGAGCAGGATCTCTATGAGCTCATCGAAGGCGATGCCCTCAGCGCGGGCAGCATCCGGAAGGAGGCTCACCTCTGTAAGACCTGGGAGAGTATTTACTTCTAGAACCCATACCCTGCCCTCGGGCTCGACAATCATGTCCACTCTGGAGTAGCCTCTGCATTTCAAGGCGGCATGGGCTCTAAGAGCCAGCCTCTGGCATTCTTCCTGGGCTGCCTCGCTGATGCGAGCAGGTATTATGTGTTCGGACATTCCCGGCGTGTACTTCGATTCCCAATCATAGAACTCGTTCTTCGGAACTATTTCCAGCACAGGCAGGGCCTGGGGATCGCGTTTGCCGACTACACCAACAGTCACTTCTGTTCCCTGAATGAACTTCTCGACCAATGCCTCTTCATCATGGTCAAGGGCGATCTTTAAGGCCTCTTCCAGTGCACTGCTCTCCTTCACAATGCTTATGCCAACGGTTGACCCTTGCGAAGAGGGCTTCACCACGCATGGTATTCCAACGCCCAGGGCCAACTCCAAAGCGGACCTGGGATCGTGACGGCGACTGACAACTACGTAGGGCGGAGTGGGAATGCCCGACATGTCGAAGAGCGCCTTAGAGATCGTCTTATCCATGGCAATGGCGCTGGAGAGAACGGAGGAACCCGTATACCTGAGGCCCATCATCTCCAGAGCCCCTTGAATGCAGCCATCCTCACCAAATCTGCCGTGCAATGCGATGAATACTGCGTCGGGATTGAAGTCTGAAAGTGCGTTCAGCCCGTTTGCTGCAGGGTCTATGACCATTACCTCATGGCCGAGCCTGCGCAAGGCGGCCGCCACCTGTGCGCCTGACTTGAGCGAGACCTCCCTCTCACTCGACGATCCTCCCATAAGCACGGCCACTTTCATACTGGCCCTATCTGACAATAACGTCACCGCCGTTTCAACTTGATATGGAGCGAAAACCGGGCATCACCTGGGCCAAACTCGAAAAATCTCCCTCAATATGCAGGTCGTCGTCTTGATCACGATCAGAAGATAGGCTATTCCGCACACGAGGAGGAACCCTCGGGCAAGAGCGGCGTGACGCCACTGGGCATCACTCACATCAGCGCTCCGTTTGAACCAAAGCACCGACACAAGGATGACTACGGCAAGGATAGAACCGATCATCAAGCATAGCTCCACGGCTTCATCACCGATGCATACTATGCCGCATTATAGGCGAATGTCCCACTCCCTAAGCATATCCACTGTGCGCTCATCCGTTGCATCAAACTTCAGAGGGGTAATCGAAACGGCCCCGTTGCGAATTGCATCTGTGTCAAGGCCGTCGCCGAGTTGCAGAGAATCCGGATCTCCACAAAGCCAGTAGTATGTTCGGCCCCTCGGGTCGACCCTCCGCTCAAAGATATTGCTGTATGTCTGAATACCCAGGTTGGTGATGACCACCCTGCCTGAAGCGAAACCGTCAGGCACATTTACGTTGAGAGCTACGCCCTCGGGGAGGCCGCGGGAGGCTACCATAGGGGCGAGTTGCGCTGCTACCCGAGCCGCGGGCTCATAGTCAGAAGGTTCATAAGATCCTGTCGAAACCGCGATAGACGGTATTCCTGCAAAAGCCCCTTCAGCAGCCGCAGCCACTGTTCCTGAGTAAATCACATCTGTGCCCAGATTGGGTCCGCAATTGATGCCGGCAAGGACTATGTCTGGCCGCTCCGGCAGAAGCTCCTCTAGAGCCAGCTTGACGCAGTCTGCGGGTGTGCCGCTAACTGACCATGCCCTTGCTCGCAGACCAGGAACGGCAACTTCTTGCGCCCGAAGTGGAGATCCCATTGTCAGGGCATGGCTTATTGCACTTCGTTCCCTGTCAGGCGCGCAGACCCAGACTTCTTCTGCGATCCCGGCGATTGCTCTTGAGAGAGCCAGAAGCCCTGGCGCCCATATGCCATCATCGTTTGAAATCAGTGCTCTGATAATGGGACAGACCTCCTTGAACAGTTTGAGGCTAGAACCTCTCCATTTCGGCCTTCAGCACCCCAGGCAGATTCAGAATATGCTGTAGAAGCTCCGCCTGGGCTACCAAGGCATCCCGACCGACCACACTCGGTGCAACTATGACATCAATAGCGACTATGGAGTTCTCTTTGTCCACGTTGATATCCGTTCCGACTATGTTCATACCATGTTTCCCAACTATTGTGGCAATTTCGCCAAGGAGTCCGGACCGGTCTATGGCGTTGACTCGGAGAATCGCCTCGCCATGAGGGAAATACTTCCTTTCCACTCGGCTCATGGCAACCAACACAAACTGCACGAGGACTGTTGCGCCCACTGCCGGCCACACCATGCCTGACCCGATAGCCAAGCCTATCCCGGCCGTAGTCCACAAACTTGCTGCAGTCGTCAGCCCCCTGATTGAAAGGCCTTCACGCATTATCGTCCCTGCTCCCAGAAAACCGATTCCACTTACAACCTGAGCGGCGACTCGTGCCGGATCGCGCAGACCTGGACCAACCGGGCCAAAACCATGAATGCTAACTATGGTGATAAGGGCAGAACCAAGGCACACCAAAGCGTGCGTACGCAGGCCGGCAGATTTGCCTTGCCGTTCCCTTTCAAGTCCGACCAATGCGCCAAGCAATGTTGCAAGGGCCATAAGGCCGAGATTCTTCCAAAGCAACGCTGCGTCCATACTCTCACCTCCAACGCCCGCCTAACTGACCACCTCAGTGTGGGACTTCCCAATGATGCCCATGACTTGATCAGCTGTGGTCTTGGCAATTTCATGTGTCTTTCCTAGTGCTCGCACGACCAGAGCTACTCCTTCGTCACCAGCTATTTCTCTAAGTGCTTGGAGCGCTGGAATTCGAAGATCTTCGTTTTCGATGCAGATCGCCACAATCGGTTCCACAGCGCGAGCATCGCCCATCAGACGGAGCGCTTGAATGGCGGCAATCCGAACATCACGCGAATCATCTTCTAGGGAGGCTGCCAGGGTGTCGAATGCTAGAGGATCGCCTATCTTGCTCAAAGCCTCCACGGCCTCATACCTTACACCTCGGTCCAGATCGCGCGCAAGAGCTATCAGCTCAGGCAGAGCTCGGTCTTCCCCCATGTCTCCCACAAGCTTCACAGCGCGTCTTCTGACAATTGCGTCTGTTGCACTCAGTTTGTCCTCAATTAGCGGCCAGAGTTCATCGCGCCCCATAGCCTTAAGGGCATTGCATGCGCTGTAATACACATACGCGCTCTCGTCGCACAGTGCACGCATTAACGGCAGCAACGCCGCAGGGCTTTCGCAGGATGATAGCCCTTCTACAGCCCAAACCCTGACCCCCTCGTCAGGATCTGACAGAGCGTCCACAAGGAGCGGCACGCACTTGGGATCTTCCAGTTTCGAAAGCCCGTATGCAGCCGCGCGCCGCGTTTCATCGTCCTCGGCTGACAGCAGGTCAGCGAGGAGGCTGAGCAATCGCGTCCTGATAGAGTCCACCTGCCCGGCGACCTCCTGCCGGCGGTCTAGACTCAAGCTCCTGAGATCCCGCTCAAGGGTTATCAGCTGCCCGACCAGAGTCTCTATTCGCTCGCAGTCAATCAATGCTATAGACAAGAGATGCACCCCCGGCCTGTAGTCTCAAGGGACAACCTGAGCAGCAAGCTGCATGGCCTGTCACTTCGGCCTGAGAACGAATTTGTTTTCGGTGCCTGAAATCAACCGCCTGATGTTTGATGTATGTCGAACCACTACGAATACTGCCAATATGGCAGACGTTACTACGTATACTGACGGATACCCCAGGAAGTAGGCGGCTATGGGAGTGATGGCAGCTCCAACCATCGATCCCAAAGATGCGTACCTGAACGCCCATACCAGGGCTACCCATACTGCGGCCATAATCAGGCTGACAGGGGGCATCAAGGCCAGGAAGAATCCAAAGGTGGTTGCCACGCCCTTCCCACCCCTAAACCCCAGGAATATCGACCAATTGTGGCCGGCCACGACAGCTAGGCCTGAAGCCGCAATCAGAATATCATCAGCCCCGAAAACCCGGGCAAGGAAGACAACGGCCATACCTTTTAGGGCATCGAGCAGAAACGTTACGAATCCAACAGGGAACCCAAGGATCCGCAAGACGTTCGACGCCCCTATGTTCCCGCTTCCGTGCTTTCTGACATCCACACCAAGCAACGAAGACCCCAATAGCAGGCCAAAAGGGATTGAACCAATAACATAAGAGAGAGAGAGTAGGACTACTGGCGATAATGTCACTAGGCTTCACCCTCCCCGACTAGTCTCTCGATCTGAACTCCACGATTATGGGAGTGCTTGCAAACTCGAACGCCTCCCTGAGGGAATTCTCCAGGTAGCGTTTGTACGAGAAATGGATCATCTCAGGGTAATTGCTCCACACCACAAAAAGAGGGGGGCGAGCTGCAACCTGGCTTGCATAGAATATGCGAACCGCTTTCCCTTTATCAGAAGGCGGAGGGTTTCGCAGGACTGCATCTTGTATGACTCTATTCACCCTGGATGTCTGAATTCTTCGCCTGTGGTGATCCGCCCCTTCCCTGATGGTCTCCAGGAGCTTTGGAATTCTCCTTCCAGTGAGGGCTGAGACGAAAAGAACGTCAGCATACGCCATAAAACTCAGCATCGTCTTGACTTTTCGTTCATATTCTCTGGCGAGGCCGCTGTCACGCTCGACTGCGTCCCACTTGTTAACTGCGATGACCCCTGCTTTGCCCGCTTCATGGGCATAACCGGCTATCTTTGTATCCTGCACAGTCGGATCAGAGGTCCCATCCAGGACCGTTACTGCCACGTCGCATCTGTCAACCGCGTTGAAGGCCCGAAGCACGCTGTAGCGCTCTACACCTTCTTCGACTCGGCCTCGTCGCCTGATCCCAGCAGTATCAATAATAACATATTTCGTCCCATCGTAATCAACTACTGAGTCCACAGCGTCGCGCGTGGTGCCAGGCGTGCTTGAGACGATGGATCGCTCTTCGCCGAGAATCCTGTTGACCAACGAGGACTTGCCCACATTCGGCCTGCCTATGATGGCTACCCGAATGCTGTCATCCTCCTCCTCCTGCTCCGCCTCCTCAGGAGGCAACTCCTTTACCACGGCGTCGAGCAGATTGCCCACGCCTATTCCGTGAACAGCGGATACCGGGATCGGCTCTCCCAATCCCAGAGCATAGAACTCGTAGTCCATGTGGGTAGGATGGTCGACCTTGTTTGCAGCCAGCACCATTGGCTTGCCCGACATGCGCAGAACGTGTGCGACGTCCCTGTCGTCAGGGGTGATGCCCGAACGAGCATCCACCACGAACATGATAACATCTGCTGCCTCTATGGCAAGTTCGGCGTGTCTACGTGTTTGGGTCGAGATATCATCCCGGGGATCGGCTTCAATTCCGCCTGTATCAACAAGAGTGAAGACGTGTCCTGACCACTCGGCTTTTCCATAGACTCTGTCACGAGTAATTCCGGGGACATCGTCAACTATGGCTGATCGTCTCCCGATTATGCGGTTAAAAAGGGCCGACTTTCCGACGTTGGGCCTTCCAACAATGGCTACAAGCGGTTTTGCCAAATCAGCTCACCTCGCATCTGGCCACCTGGGCAGTATGGACTCAACAAGCCCTCGAGCACTGGTACGGGCGACGACAACAGGGACGCCTACATCCGACGCTATGTCATCTACGGTCACATCATCCAGGAAACACGTTTCGCCCCGGCGCAACATCACATCCGGAATTACAACGAAGTCGCCAGGGTTGCCTCGCGCGGCTTGTTCATGCAATGACTCGATGATGTCTCGGCCAACGACAAGACCGGATACTGTCACCGAGTCGCCGAAGAACCTGTTTCTTACGGGCAAGAGCCTCACATCGAGTCCCCGAATCCGGTTGAGGGCGTCACAGGCATCCCTGATTACGCGCGCCCCGAGAACACCCGTGACTACAGTTGCGCTCAGATCCGTCGGCACCGATACCGGAAGTCTTGACTCTAGTTCCCCAAATTCGTCACAGAACAGACGTGCAAGACCTATGCCATTTTCAATCTGCGGGTAGTCGTCATACGCATCGGCCGGAGGAAACGGCAACGACGCAAGGTAATAGAACTCGTCTGCTCCGTAGACAAAGTGAGTTCCGGCGCGGCTTGCGCACACCTTCTGTGCCGAATGGACTATCTCCAGAGTGCTACGGGCGACCTCAGCTGATACCGGTGCTAGCTCAGGCAATCCCTGGCGATGGGCAGTAAGGCCTACTGGTACCACTCCAACTGAGACGCACGCAGGCCACAGACTCCACAGATCCCGGATGGTTCTAGCAAGAGCTTCCCCATCATTGACTCCAGGAACCAGGACTATCTGGGAATGAAAGCGGATTCTCTCCTCTGCGAGCCTTCCCAGGGTGGCCATGATGGGCGAAGTCTGCTTTCTGCCCAGCAATTTGCGTCTAATCATATCGTCTGTGCTGTGAACGGATATATACAGCGGAGCGAGCCTCATGTCTATTATTCTCCGAAGATCGGTCTCACCCATGTTGGTCAAGGTGACGAAGTTCCCCTGGAGAAAGGAAAGCCGATAATCGTCGTCCTTGAAGTAAAGCGAGTCGCGCATGCCTTCTGGCAACTGGTCTATGAAGCAGAAGATGCATTTGTTGGCGCAATGCTTCTCGCCATCGAACACGAGTTCGTCGAATCCAAGCCCGAGGCGGGGATCGTAGTCGTTGCTGAAAACAACCTCTACTCTTTCTCCGGAGGGCCGCTGGACTACAAGGCTCGTCTCAGGGGAGCTAACATGGTACTCGTAATCTATTATGTCGCGAACAGGGTGACCGTTTACGGAGACCAGGAGATCCCCCGGACGGATTCCCGCCTCGTCGGCGCGGCTACCCTGGTCAACCCATGCGATCTTCGCCCGGGACTGGATGATAGGCTTCATAGGCTGGTGTACCTCCATAAGGAATGAAAACGGAGAGGAAAGTCGCACTCTCCTCTCCTCATTTTGTGAGCCTTTCCTGGCCATGGTGAAAGCCATCAGGCCCTGTTATTCAATGCCGAAGGGCGTCGTTGTCCCCAGATTCTTGTATTTAGAATCAGTAACGGTGATATCGCTATCCAACTTCAGCTCAGCAACTAGCTGCTGGGCAGTCTTGGATTGCTGCATCTTGAGGCCCTTTTCGATGTCATCTCTGACTTCCTCAAATGCAGCTTCGCGAGCGGCCTTTCTATCCGTAACCTTGATGATG
>DMOT01000194.1 GCA_003456765.1 Bacillota bacterium | reverse complement strand
GCTCAAATAATACCTACCACGGACTTGTGCAAGGCCTGTCAAACCTGGCCTGACATCATGCCTATGCCTCTCTTCTTCAGAATAGTATGGCAAGTATTCGACCAGTAAAGGTCTAGGACCAACAATAGCCATGTCGCCCTTGAGAATATTGAGAAGCTCTGGCAACTCGTCAAGAGATGACCTTCTGAGCATATTCCCGAAAGGTGTAATTCGGAGGTTGTCTGGCAATAGGTTACCATTCTTGTCACGCTCATCAGTCATGGTCCTGAATTTATGTAGGGTAAATATCTTCTCATCCTTGCCAGGCCGCTCCTGTTTGAAGATAACTGGGCTACCCAGTTTGATGAGGACCAATAGGGCAATAACCAATAAGACAGGGCTCAACACGATAAGCGCAACCAAGGATAGCGCAAAGCCAAGTGGCCTCTTAATGCAGTCTCTATATACATTTCTTGCTGAGGTTTGATCCGAGGATGTATCTCTGTCAAGTTTGACCTCCACGCGCATCTATATCGACAACCCTTTCACCGATAGTCTATCCTAACTGGAATTAGCTTTGAGTGCTGCTTGCGTCTATACACAACCCCCAATGACTCATGTTCAGTAACATCATATGTTCTCGCTATCGCTTCTTGTTAGCCTGAATAGATAACTCATCGATCCGATTCCTTTCAGATCGTCTTAAGGAGAGGCTCAGCAGTATCAGCGTGATCAAGATATCTCTATCGCAATCGACAATCAGCCAGTGATTCGTCAGGTGGCAAGGATTATTTCCTGTATGCAGGCAAGTAGTCTTCATTTGCGACAGCCTCTTAACTTCCCCTAGATAGCATTTAGACGTATTGCGAACGAGACCTGCCTCGCGCTCAAACAGTGACTCCTTGGAAGCGAAGTTTTATCGATCAGACGGTTACGGTATTTATGCATCACGGGTTCTAGCATTTTGGCCGTATCTGATAATGCCTATTCTGACATCTCCATGCCACATAGCGTGCGTGTCATCTTTCGCATTTTATGGGTAGATACTCCGTTTATCACTGTCTCAACAGACGCTGCAATCAGAACCCGTTCGCTGCGCTGGTAGCTCTCGAAAAGGTCGGTATTCAACTCACCCGGTCCAAGCCGAGTAACATCAAGATAATTAAGTCCGTGTACATCACCAAGGTGCGTTTTCTGGCCCTATTGCGACAGGCCTAGCCGCTCCTCGCTTCTCTAGCGAGGCTCTGCCCTAAGCTGCTCTGTGGCTAGCTCCTTGAGCACCCGGTTGAGCACTGTTTCAGGCAGGTTAGCCTTCCCACAATCTCCATCAAGAAGTCCGGGCCGTTGCTATTCGGGTATACTAATCTGACATGCGGTCATTGGTTCACTCCTGCAGATAATTGGTGCATTGATGTTCCAATTCTACTCACTAGAGAACCAAGGTCCTTCCACACCTTACCCCATCTAGGGCAACAGAGCGAAGGCGTTCTCACAGCATCGTATCGGATGTAACTTACGTGTAGGAACCACTATTGGGATGAATCTGATCATCCGCGATACTCCGGGAAGAACCCTAGGCTGGGTCGCCACCCAATTCCCTGCTCTGATTCCCATTGTTCGCGGGATCGAATCAAGCTAGTGTACAGATCCGGATCATATACAGAGCATCCCACTCGAAATGGTACCTGCCCATTGGGTGCAAACGACATCTTGTATCTGAAGATGCCATCTCCATACTCATATCCGCCTCCTAGGACATACGCTTTCTTGCCGTTCTCGATACCCCACCGAACTATTGAGTGTTTGAGAAGATCATTGGCACGGAGATCAAACGCGTCAACCCTCGTTCCTCCAAGGAACGAGTACATGTGGTTCGCTGACAGCAGCACTAGCTCTGTGGAGACAACTTGCTGGTTCTGCAAGGCATGGAAAAAGGCAAAACTCCCGAATAGGTCCTTGATTAAGGTCTCAAAGAACTCCCTGTCAAAATAGTAGAACTCCGCAGCGTCACGTCGTTGCATTGTCTGGGTATATATGTCCAGGAAATCGTCCAGCCGTGCACCCTCATAGTCGACGCCAACCACGAGCCCGCTGCGGCGAGCCTTCTTCACGTTCTTACGGACTTTGTGTTCATAGTCCATCCATAACTCATCGGCAGGCATACTCAAGGTGCGAACAATATTTGGAGCCTTCGTCTCAACACAACCGTCAAATGGAATCAGTTGATCTTCGAACAGGCTTAGTCTTGCAAACAAAGACGCAATATTTGAGCTTCTGGCCCATTCATTGAACTCCTGCCAGAATAGACGCCAATCTGGATCTCCCCATGCAAAAGGGCCCCCATATCCATACGGCGTGATTATGTCATGAGTGTCCGCATATTCGCTTGCCCAAGGTTCTCCTGCCAATGGTCGAAGGATGAACGGAAAAAGCACTGTCCCCTTAGCATCTTCCATGAGGCAACACATTGCTTGGTCGTCTGGGCGGCAAAATAGCTCACAGTACGTAGGATGCGCTGCCACTTCACGTTCCTCCCACGATGCCCATACATTGAGCCATAGAGATCGATCTGCAGCAATACTTGAATTCATGAGTTTGAACGAGGTCACCTTGTAGACTCCTCTCATAGTTGTCTATTGCCTAAACCACACAGTGTCTCTTGTAAACATTTCTTCCTCATTATTGCAGAGTCCTCTTTCAGCCAGCCCCCAGGGCGTTTGCAAGAGAGTCTTCATCAGCGAATGCTTGATCCAGTAACTCGATCCATCGAAGACCAGAAGGCAGCTCTGATGGACCAGTCGGTCAATCCTGGCGGCAGTCATCTGCTCATCGTAGAAGACGTTTGCCCTGTTGCTGAATTCCAAGTTCGTAGTAATCATCACGCTCCTCTGCTCGTAGCAATCAGAGATAACCCAAAACAGTAGCTTTGGTCCAGCTTGTTCAGGGGGGACGTACCCCCACTCATCACAAATCAGAAGATCCGCCTTGGCCAATTGCTTGAAGAATCGGTTAGCCTTGCCTTGCTCTTGCACCTCACCAATCTGGTTAACCAGGGCAGCGGTTCGGAAGAACTGGACAGTTTGTCCCTGCTGCAAGCTTCGATGCCGATCGCTGTGGCAAGATGGGTCTTTCCAGTTCCCACATTGCCGTACTGGATAAGGTTCTTCCTCTCGTCCACGAAACTGGCTTCTTTCAATGCGTAAATCGTTAGTTCCCCCTCGAAGCCGAATATCATCAAAGCAGTAGTCGTCAAACGTTTTCAGTGAGTAGAATCTGGCCTATTTAGTAAGGCGTTTGTTGCGTGCTGCTTTCCGATAGCCAAGCTCATGTTTGAGAATCTACAACAGATATTCCTGAAGGGTGTCAGCTCCCACCTGGTCACATGGCGACGATGTTCTGGCTAAGCCGAAGGCGCTTGCAGCATTCCGCTATACGAGCCTACCAGGCTTTACCCCCTCCAAAACCTCGTTGTCATAGTTGATCAGGTCCAGCTTCACTGGGGGTATCTCAGGAACAACGGCCAGAAGCACCAAAGCATCCAGATCTATAATGTAGCTGTTTAACCTATGAAATTGTTT
>DMOT01000145.1 GCA_003456765.1 Bacillota bacterium | reverse complement strand
ATCGTGTTGCGTCTGAGATTGTGAACATCGTTGACGGTCCCGTTGAAGGGGATTACGCATACCAGCCCATATCGGCCAATGGGATCCTTCGAGAGACTGTGGAGATTGTCAGACGGGGCGAGCTCTGCTGTGGCCTGGCTGACGTTTTCTCGGCGCAACGTGCAGGCGTTCCTATTACGGGAGCAGCGAGGGCTGAAAGCTACCGCCATGTCCCTGTGCCGAGAATGACGAACATACGGATTACTGTTGAGGATCCCCTGCCCATGGAGAAGGAGTTTGAAGACGTCAGGCCTGATGATGTGAGGGATGCGCTGGCACGGGCAGGCCTCCTTCGCGACGATGAGCCTGTCTTGTATCTTTCAGGATACAAAGGAGGCCAGGTCAATCCGGCAAAGGGCGACTTCGTTTTCAACTGCACTGCTATCTACGAACTGACCCCGGGCGGTATCCGTCTTTTCCAGCCTGCGATCTTCAGTGGAAAGATCCTGTCGGCGCTGGGGTCGATCATGGCAGGAATCGGAGAACCGATGATCGACGCAATGGGTACGTGTGGGAAGGCAGGGCAAGCGGTCCCGTCAAGCGGGGGCGGGAATATGTTCCTGGTGATCGATAGAAACGACGAGATAATGATCGGGGGAGTATGAGATGTCCTCTGTTGATGAAATTGCTGCAGCACTGAAGAACACGCTTTCCGAGGCGGCGGAGTGGAGGTTTACGGTGAAATCCGCGAACTCGGTGGATATGGGAGTTGATGATTCGAAACTGGGCGGCCCGTATAGTCCCCCGAGATCGTCAACGGAGATCACAGGGAATGTATTTGTCATATGGGAAGATGGCCGATGCAGCCGTGGAAGGATCGACAGCGGTATCCTGAATCGTCTCCCGCGCGAGATGGAGCTATGGCGATCTTTGGCCTACCGTGATGACGATGCGGCGTACATATGGGAAGTTGAGGCACCTACAGATGTGGAGCTTCGCGATTGCAGCGTTGCCCTCATGGTGCAAGGGGATTCAACACCCATTCTGGAGGCGGTTCATGAGATAGGCGAGGCTGCCCGCGACAGCGGATCTATGGTAGTCGATTCTCGAGTATCTTGCTCTTGTGGCGAGACGATTGTGGCAACGTCCAAGGGGTTATGGGCTGCTTACTCTGAAACGAGCGCCATGTGCTACTGGTACCTCGACAAGACTCTCGGTGATAGACGCCATGGCAGAACCAGAGAAACTTGGCATAATATCAAGCAGTCTGTGGAGCGAACTGCAAGAATTGTGGATGCAGCTCGGCTGCCCGCTTCTCTGGGTTCCGGGAGGATGCCTGTCATCATATCGCCTGGTGTGATGGATTCCTTCATAGGCCACTATATAGCCTCCAACCTGAGTGGGGAGAACGTAGCTGAAGGGAGATCCAGGTTTGAGGTCGATCAGTTTCACAGTGGCGAGCGTGTGCTAAGAGATGACATGCAAGTCATATTGGATACTGCTGTTCCAATGGGCCCCGGGTCGTACCCGTGCACCGTTGAGGGGGTCCCCTCCGGCCGGACCGATCTTGTACAGGACGGGCGACTCGTTACGCCGATACTCAATCTGAAGTATGCTCGCAGGTGCAGCATGCAGCCTACTTCCTTGCCTCAGCGGGGGCTGTCGCCGGGTTATGCGGGTATGTTGCTCAGAACAGAGAAGATGGAGACCGCAGAGTCGCTGGTTGAGGAATGCCAGAATGCGCTGCTGGTTTGTGGAGTACTGGGAATGCACACCCAAGATCCTGTCACAGGTAATTTTTCGCTGGCGGTGCCTGAGGCGGTAGTTGTGAAAGACGGGGAACTGCTGGGATCGACAAAGGCAGTCATATCCGGCAATTTCTTTGATGCTCTTGATTCCTCGAGGACTCGGTTCGGCTTGGACGATGATCATCCCAATCCGTGGATGGAGTTTCTATGTCATGTGAAAGTGGGGTAGGAGAGGCGTAACCTTCACAGCGATTCCCAGCCCACTTTCATGCCGAGCGGCAAGGGGCCACGGTGGCTATGTGCGACGAGCGCGAAAGGAGGAACATGGGCGTTTGGCCTCGGAGTCATTGGGATTACCGCGGCTTGTGGACATGTTGGAATATGATGATGCCAGGAGCATCAGAAAATCCTAAATGGAGGGCTGATGATGAAGCTGTCAGAAAGGGCCAGGGCGATCAGACCGTCGCTTACTTTCGCAGTTGAGGCGAAGGCGCGCGAGATGCGTGCCAGGGGGATTGATGTGATCGGATTTGGGGCGGGAGAACCTGACTTTGATACTCCTGAGCATATCCGTAGGGCCGGTATCGACGCGATAAACAGTGGATTCACGCGCTACACTCCCACGGCGGGAATTCCTGAGCTGAAAGAGGCTATCGTCGCAAAATTCCAACGCGAGAATGGGCTTGAATACAAGCCATCGCAGATCATTGTCTCCTGCGGGGCCAAGCATAGCCTATGCAATGCGTTTCAGGCCTTGTGCGGGCAGGGAGACGAAGTCATCATTCCTTGCCCATATTGGGTCAGCTACCCCGACCAGGTTAGGATGTCAGGGGCTACCCCTGTGATCATCGATACGACATCAACCAACTTCAAGATTACTCCCGAAGCACTAACAGAAGCAATTACGCCGAGGACTCGTGTGATCGTCTTGAACTCGCCGTCAAACCCAACGGGAATGATGTATTCAGAAGATGAGCTTTCAGCCATTGCAGATATCGTAGTCGAACATGATCTATTTGTACTCTCCGATGAGATCTACGAGAGGCTTCTGTACAGGGGAACTAAGTTCATCTCTATAGCGTCGCTTGGCGAGGAGATCAAGGCGCGTACCCTGGTGGTCAACGGGGTTTCTAAGACATATGCGATGACAGGATGGCGAATAGGCTATGCTGCAGGAGATGCCGACCTTATCGCAGCTATGAACAGGATTCAGAGCCACAGCACTTCCAACCCGTGCTCAATTTCGCAAAAGGCTGCTTTGGCGGCGATAACAGGACCTGACGAGCCTATTGAACATATGGTGGAGCAGTTCCGCGTGCGTGGGGAGTACATGCACGAGAGACTGTGCGGCATGCCGAAAATAGAGTGCGTTGAGCCTGTCGGGGCCTTTTACTGCTTTCCGAAGGTATCGGGCTTTTATGGAAAGTCGCTGGGCGGAATAGAGCTGAAAGACTCAATTAGCTTCGCCGATGCCATACTGGAAAAAGCTCATGTTGCGGTCGTGGCGGGCGCCGGGTTTGGGACCGAAGACTACATAAGGATGTCATACGCAACCTCTCTGGAGAAGATCAAGGAAGGGCTGGATAGATTCGAGCAAGCTCTCAATGATATGAAGTAGAAGTTAAGCAGAATTGGTGTGGCCATCGAGATGGAGGTGCAGTCGATTGAGAATAGCTATCATAGGCGGAACTGGGGTGTATGACCCTCGCATACTCTCCAATGTCAGAGAGGAGACTATGGATACTCCTTACGGCACTGCTGGCTTGAGAATAGGGGAATACCGGGGCGAGGAAATAGCATTTCTCGCGCGTCATGGGTTCGGACATACTGTTCCGCCCCACATGATCAACTACAGGGCGAATATTGCTGTCCTGAAAATGCTGGGAGTCAAAAGAGTCATTGCCACATCGGCGGTTGGCTCTCTTAGCCCTGATATGCCTCCTGGCATGTTCGTCTTCTTGGATCAGTTCATCGATTTTGCCAAATCCGAGGTGCGGACTTTCTTTGACGGAGGCGAACACGGAGTCGTCCACCTTGATTATGGAGAACCATACTGTCCGGAGATACGAGGCATCATGTACGAAAAAGCGAACAAACTGGGGATTGAGGCCATAAATGGCGGTTGCTATGTATGTGCCGATGGACCCCGGTTCGAAACTCCTGCAGAGATCAAGATGTTCGAGATTCTCGGCGGAGATCTGGTCGGAATGACGAGCGTTCCCGAAACTGTTCTGGCCCGCGAGGCTCAGCTATGCTACTCATCCATTGCCATGGTGACGAACTGGGCGGCGGGAATCTCGCCGACTCCCCTGACGCATCAGGAAGTCGTCGATATCATGGAAGCGAATGGAGAGAAACTGCGTTCTCTGATCATGGCAACCATAGAGGAGTTGCCCGAAGAGCGAGGATGCGGATGCGCCGCAGCAGGCGTTGAGATTCCGTGGCTTGATGAATACAAGAAGGCCCATTGGAGCCAGCATGGGAGGAGTGGAGCATAGGGAATGCATGCTTCAGTTGTGCGCGATGAGAGCCTTGCACCGCAAGGGCGCGCCAAGATAGAGTGGGTGAGAGCGCACATGCCTATTTGCGGCGCTATCGAGAGAGAGTTTAGTCGGACGATGCCGCTTGAAGACTTGAAGGTTGCAGTCTGCTGCCACCTGGAGGCCAAAACCGCCAGGCTTGCTATGCTGCTTGCGGCAGGCGGAGCCCGGGTAGCCGTTACGGGGAGCAACCCTCTGTCGACGCAGGACGATGTGGCTGCCGCACTTGCTGAGGAATCTGGAATTTCGGTGTATGCCTGGCATGGCTCAACAGATGAAGAATACTCTCAATTTCTCGATATGGCTCTGGATATCGGGCCTGATGTGCTAATGGATGATGGCGGGGATCTGGTCAGCAGGGTTCACACGGCAAGAAAAGCGCTCCTTCCGAGAATCCTTGGCGTGTGTGAGGAGACGACCACCGGTGTGCACCGCCTTCGTGCTATGGAAGCTGCAAGAGAGCTCGCTTTCGCGGCAATAGCCGTAAATGACGCCAGGATGAAGCGGCTCTTCGACAACAGGTACGGCACGGGCCAATCTGCGTGGGACGGGATCATGCGCACAACCAACCTCACAATAGCAGGCCGCTGCGTTGTGGTTGCAGGTTACGGCTGGTGTGGAAGGGGCCTTGCGATGAGGGCTCGCGGCCTCGGCGCAGACGTTGTAGTTACGGAAGTCGACCCTGTTGCGGCGTGCGAGGCGTCCATGGACGGATTCAGAGTGATGCCTATGGAACGCGCTGCCTGCGAAGGGCATTTCTTCGTTACCGCCACAGGATGCCGCGATGTGATCCGAAAGGAACACTTCGAACGGATGCGTGACGGTGCGATTCTGGCCAATGCAGGCCATTTCGACGTGGAGATATCGAAACCCGACTTACTGTCAATTTGCACTGGACCACCCAGGCAGGTGCGGCCCAACATAGAGGAATACAGCACTGCGGGTGGGCGCCGTCTCTATCTGCTTGCCGAGGGGCGCCTGGTCAACCTCGCCGCAGGCGATGGGCACCCGGTCGAAGTAATGGACATGAGCTTTGGCGTGCAGGCGCTCTCTATTCTGCATATTGCGGAGCACGGCAGGGAACTTGAGCCAAGGCTTTACCCTGTTCCATCCGAGGTTGACCACCGCGTGGCCGGGCTTGCTCTCGAGGCCGCCGGGATATCCATAGATGCCCTTACAGGCACGCAGAAGAGGTATCTTGAGGGCTGGCAGGCTGGAACCGTGTGATTCTGCCTGTGTTCTATGTTTGCGGTGCAAGCAGGAGGTGTAAGCAGCAAATTGAGTGTTTTGCTGATTGAAGATGTAACATTGATGACTATGGACCGAGGTGGGCGGATAATTCCAAAAGGCGCTGTGCTTGCGGACTCGGGGGAGATAACGTATGTTGGCCCGGCCGCTGAGCTTCCTCAAGAACTCTCCGGGGATGTCACGCGGATTGCGGGACGCGGCCGCGTCGCGTTGCCCGGGCTTATCAATGCCCACACCCATGCCGCCATGACGTTGTTCAGGGGATATGCTGATGATCTGCCACTGCAAGAGTGGCTCGAAACCAAGATATTCCCTATAGAGGCAAGGCTTACTGCTGAAGATGTCTACTGGGGAACTCTACTTGCCTGCATCGAGATGATAAGGTCCGGAACCACGACATTTGCTGACATGTATTTCTTCATGGACGAGGCAGCCAGGGCAGTAGAAGAGTCTGGCATCAGGGCGTCACTCTCGATTGGCATGGGTTCGCTGGACGGAAAGGGCGATGAGAAACTCGCCAGAAGCGCGGAGTTCTGCGAGAAGTGGCACGGAGCGGCGGGGGGAAGAATTACGACGATGCTCGGTCCGCATGCTCCTTATACTTGCTCGCGCAGCTTCCTTTCTAAGGTGGCCCAGCGCGCTGCCGATCTCGGAGTAGGTGTTCACATCCACATATCCGAAACAGAGCGGGAAGTGAGTGACTCGAGAAAGCAGTTTAGGATGAGCCCTGTCAAGTTTGTTGAGGCCGGCGGCATTTTACAGGTGCCTGTTCTGGCGGCCCACTGCGTTGCCGTATCGGATGAAGACATAGATATCCTTGCAGATTACAAGGTGAAGGTGGCTCATAACCCTGGCTCCAACATGAAACTGGCTTCAGGAGTCGCTCCAGTGCCAAAGATGATTGAGTCCGGGATAAAAGTGGGTCTTGGAACCGACGGGGCGGCAAGCAACAATAACCTGGACATGATAGAGGAGATGCGGCTTGCAGCTTTGCTGCACAAGGTGTCGCTCAGGGAATCCACGGCAATGCCTGCCCGGACCTGTCTCGAGATGGCAACGATTGATGGAGCTATTTGCCTCGGGCTTGAGGATTCAATAGGCTCGATAGAGGTTGGCAAGAGGGCAGACATAATCCTTATGGATTTTGATGCTCCACATCTTTCCCCTACATCGACTGTGGACCTTTCGTCACACATAGTCTACTCATCGTGTGGAGCGGATGTAAGCACTGTAATAATCGATGGCCGGGTAGTGATGGATGAGAGGAAGATCGTAGGAATAGATGAGGAAGAGATCATGCTTGAGGTTGACAAGCGGGCCTTGCGTCTTGTGGCAGGAGGATAGTGCTGCTTGATGCTCGAGAGAGCGTGGCCGGCAATGCTGTGCGGGCATAGCCAGCCAGATTCTTTGCTGGAATTGGCTTCTGCCCCGAGCTCAGCCATATTCAGCGCGGATTTGCGCTAATAAGCTGTGGCTTTGAACGACAGACTAATCTCGAAAGGGGGTTAGTCTTGGGTGTTATGGCAAAGGAGGCAGGCGCCGGGTACTGACATGGAGATCGCTTCGGAAACGACTCCGGCTGCCAGGAGCCCAAAAGGGAAAGGCACGCGCACTTCAGGCACGAGATCTGGGACTGGTAGAGCAACCCAAAAGGATACCTATCTTACAGGCGGTGTGTCAGTTTCGCCGATGCCGATAACAGCAGGCGAAGAAGTAACCGTAAAATACAACGGCCTTCTGGCAGAAGCGGGTGCCGATAGCATGTATCTGCACGCGGGGTTCGGGGCAGCGGGGGCATGGCACAGTGTGCTCGATATCCCGATGTCGCAAGAGAAGCCAGGCGTGTGGAGGGCAACGATTCCGTTAGATCCCGGGGAGACATCTCGACTCAATTTCTGTTTCAAAGACCGGGCTAGTAACTGGGACAACAACTACGGCCTGAACTGGAGCTTTGACATACACAACGGGTAGATCTGGAGCCGCGAGCGTCTCCTGTATGCCAGCTGCTCAGCCAGGCTCACTGAGGCCAAAATCCTTGGCCGGGGTGACAATGAAGAACAGAGGCGAGGCCCATGCTCGCTTCTGTTTGTCTTTTTGCCTTGTCGTAGCAGGCGGGGCAAGTGGGCAACTTGGGCAATTCGAGTCCTTTACAAACGTGAAGGCCTCTGCTATAATCAGCAGTGGACATTGCGTCCGTTGGGGAGTCGTCTAGTGGTAGGACGTCAGACTCTGGATCTGATTGCGAGGGTTCGAATCCTTCCTCCCCAGCCAATTTCATGGCCCCGTAGTCTAGCGGTCTAGGACGTCGCCCTCTCAAGGCGAAGACACGGATTCGAACTCCGTCGGGGCTACCAGAAATTATCCGCCCTGAGTTCTGTCAGGGCGTTTTTTTATGCTACAGGGTTTCTCGGAGTGCGCGCGGCAATGGTCTCCAGGTCCGACGGGCGTGCAAAGTAGAAGCCCTGCGCGAAGTCCACACGCATGTCCATCAACGCTGATAGTATCTCTCCATTCTCCACGGATTCTGCTACTGTCCAAGCGCCGGCCACATGGACCATGGAGCTTATGGCTTCGACAATCGACCCGTGTGCGGGATTGCCTGGCATGCCCCGTACGATTGTGCCTGCCACCTTGACTATGTCAACCGGGAGATTGCTCAGGTAGGCCATGGACGTATGTCCGGACCCGAAATCATCTATGGCGAAACAGCACCCCAGCGTCTTCATGCGCTTCATCCAGTTGCGGACTGCTTTGAGGTTGCCAAGTCCCGCCGTCTCGGTGATCTCAAATCCTAACCTCCCCGGTGCCAGCCCGCTTCGGGACACACACCTTTCCACCTGGGCAAGGAAGGACGATCTGCTGATGCTTCTTGCTGAGAGATTCATGGCAATATTCATGTCAGGCCTTTCGTTGAGAATGGCAATCACTTTTCTCAGCACCCATAGATCTACCTGCGGTATCAGCCCGATGGCTTCAGCCCATGGAATGAACTCGCCGGGCGGGATCACTCTGCCATCGGCACTTTCTATGCGAACCAGGGCTTCGTAGAGGCGAGCCGTGCCTTCGCCCCCTACCCATTTCAGGGCATTATCATACTCAGAGGACGCGGTTTGTCGTAGTCGTGAATCGCTCTTGTGGCGATTGATAGAGCCGATGGGGAGGATTGGCTGAAAGTGCAAGATAAACTTGTCATTCTCCAGTGCATCCTCTATCATTGCAATCCTGGCATAGGCATCAGGCTCACCTTCAGTGCCGTCGGCAGAACCGCTGAGAGACACGACCCTGTTCTTGCCGGACTCCTTGGCCTGGCAGAGAGCCGAATCAGCTCGGAGTGCCACATCTTTCGCAGAGGATTCTCCATCTATTCCGCATACTCCGATGCTTGCTGTAAGGTAGATTCTGATCGGGGCTACACCCATTTGCACTCTCATGCTCTCCAACGACTCGCGTATCCGTTCTGCCGTGACCATTGCCTGGTCAAGGGTGGGAGTGCGGGCTAGTACGGCGAAGGCATCATCGCCGAAGCGGGCGACAAAGTCCTCGTCCCTGACCTGGTCTGCTATATGCTGCGCCACCTGTACCAGCACTTCATCGCCTGCTCCATACGAGAGGGTGTTGTTGAGTGTTCGGAAGTCGTCTACGTCGATGAGCAGGAGGGCACTTCGCCTGCCAAGCTTTGCAGCCTTTATGGCCTCTTCGATCTGGCTGATAAGGGCGGATCGGTTCGGCAAGCCGGTAAGTTGGTCCCGACTGGCTGAGTGATGCTGGTTCTCAGGCTTCAGCTTCCTGCGGGCTGCAAGAAGCCATGCAGCCAATGCTGCCACGAAGACCAGAGCCAGGATCATGGTTTCCCATGGCGTTGAAAGCAGCCTTGACCAGACAGATGGGCTAATTGCGAGGGAAGGAGAGGCACCTATGATGCATGCAGGGGTGTAAGATACCGGGGCGCTGCCGGAAGCTGGCTGAGGAAGAATAGCCTCATCAATGGGGCCGAAAGCACTTACTGCGCCAGACTGCATGCTGCCTCGATGGTCGTGATCTGCGTGGTTCGCTCTGAGGGTAATCACCGAGAGAAGAACCGCGGCTACAACCAGAATCAATAAGGCCGAGTCTGCAGAGCTGAGATCTCCAAGACGTTGCTGTCGTGATAATGGCAGTATCATGGGGTGATCCCCCTAAAAAAGCAAGTAGTTGCGGCTGATATGAGTCGCACTGGAGCAGCTATTCTCATTGTCTGACAATAGCCTTCGACAAAATAGATGAAAAACCTTCACAGTGCGGCTCAAATATCACCCGGGTGAGATTTGAATATATGGGAGGATATAGAATTAGAAAGAGGAAGACATCAGGTGGAGGCAGCGCAGTCCCGAGAGCCGTCCGCTTGCAGACAGATGCTTGCTTCAAGAGCTCAGCATTCCGGCCCGGCGGTCTCGCGATGGTCCGCTCATGGCTGGGATGCCGCGTCCAACTTATGGAGAGGGGGGTTCAACATGCGCAAGAAGCTGCAATTGGCAGCCGGTATGGTGATAGTCGCAATCACTGTCGGAATCTGTGGTTGCCTGAGGCACTCGCAAGTGGAGGCGGGCACTGGATCCATGTCTGTACGCGCGTCGATCAGTTCTATTCCGTCGGCGGCATGTCCTCCTGAAGTAATCATCATAAGGCTGACGTTGGGAGGGTTGGAGGTCGTAGAGGAGCTTGCTATTGTAGATGACTCTGCATCAGGGCTGATTCAATCCTTAGCGGCTGGAATGTGGAATGTTGACGCGGCTGCGGTTGACGGTGAGGGGGATGTGATCTACGAAGGGAAGGCTAAGGTAGAAGTGGCACGGGATGCGGTTGCTCGGCTCCCAATAACCCTGAACCCGGTGCCGGGCAGAATCAGATTCGTGGCATTGGCTGACGGGTTGCCAGAGGCCGGCTCCATATCTTCTGCGGAGTTCTGGGTGTATCATGCAGGGGGTACTTCAGCCTATCGTTCCTATAGGGAAGTGCCGGGCTCCGGAGGTCGTTTTGTCGTAGAGGACTCAGGCTATGTTCCAAGATCATATGACCTACGATTGGTCTTTCTAAGGGAGGATGGATCAGCTCTCTACGAAAGCGACTACATAGGCCTGGGAGTCTGTCCGGGCAAGAAGACCACAGTTAACTGGGCTCCTGGATTCGGGGACCTTTCAGTGGAAGTCGGTTTTCGGCCCTGCCCAAGTGCTCCAACGGATGTGGCCGTCAGCATTGATGATACCCATGCTACGGTGTCGTGGTCTCCTGTTGAAGGGGATACAATTGACCACCATAGGGTCTACTGGCGTTATTCCACCCAGGATCGATACCTTGCATCTAGATCCAGTGCTGTAGAAGCTCCGGCGTCGTCAGCTGTAGTATCTCTCTCTTCTCGTCAGCGCGGCTCGCAAGTAAGGTTTGTGGTGGTTGCGAGAGACATATTTGGCCAGGAGAGCCTTCGCAGCGATGAAGTTTCAGCGGAGTACAGGTGACATAGCCAAAAGAGTATGCCGCCTGCCAAACGGGCGGCATACTCTTCATGTTCACCATGTCTGTTCAAACCTGCAGCACTAATTGGGCGATGCTGAAGTATATAAGGAGGCCTACGGCATCTACGATCGTTGTTATGAGAGGGGCCGACATTACGGCCGGATCAACCCTGAGTGCCGTAGCCACAATGGGCAGAATCGCGCCTAGCACTGTGCTAAAAACGACTATTGCCAGGACGGCTAGGGAGACAACGATTCCTATTGCTGACGAGCCTCCAACTCGCCATGCTCGGAGGAAGCCTATGCCTGCCATGACTGCTCCGAGCCCGAGCCCTACCACGAGCTCACGTGCCATGACTGCCCATATGTCGCGGAGCCTTATGTCCCTCACTGCGAGACCTCGGATCACCACGGTGGATGCCTGAGAGCCGGCGTTGCCCCCGCAGTCGATGAGAAGCGGAACGAAGAACGTCAGTTCAATCATGGTTTGCATTGCCGTGCTGAACTTCTGCATTATGCCCCCGCTTAGAGACGCTGCCAAAAACAGCACTAGAAGCCACACAATACGGCTGCTCCATAGCTCCTTGATGCTTGAGGAGAAATAAGGATGTTCCAGTGGCGTCGTTCCTGCGATCTTCTGAATGTCCTCTGTGGCTTCCTCCTCGAAAACGTCGAGAATGTCGTCTGCTGTGATTATTCCTGTAAGCTTGTTTTCCTTATCAACAACTGGCAAAGCTAGAAATCTATACTTTTTGAAGAGCTGAGCTACGTCTTCCTGGTCTGCTTCTACCGGAACTGATAGCACATTCGTATTCATTATGGCATCGATGCGAGTGTCCAAAGCTGCTACGACAAGGTCTCGAAATGACAAGACTCCTACCAGCTGCTCATCGTCGTCAAGCACGTAGATGTAGTAGACCGTTTCGGCCTCAGGTGCCACTCGCCGAAGCTCTGACAGAGTCTGCTCCACAGTCCATTCGGAGTGGACTGACACGTATTCGGTGGCCATGATGCCGCCTGAAGAGTGTTCATCATATTGGAGCAGCTCCCGGACATCTTCGCCGTGAATATCCATGAGATCCAGAAGTGTTTCTGCCTTGGCTGCGGGCAGCTCTGCGATTAGGTCGGCAGCGTCGTCAGAGTCCATCTCTCTGAGTATCTCAGAGGAACGCTCCGCGCCCATCAGCCTGATCAGCTCTGCTTGATCTATTGGCTCGAGCTCCTCAACGATATCAGCTGCTACATCTGCGGGTATCGCATGGAAAAAGGTGCTGCGTTCAGCCTCGTCGAGTTCCTCGAGGAGGTCAACGATGTCGGCTGGATGCAGTGTGTCCACGAAATCAATGAGGGCTTCTTCGGTTCCGGTGGCCAGCAGCGACTTTATTTGCTCAGTGACATGTGTATGGGTTTCATGCACGATAACACCCCCTGATACGGGGCGCTCACCAATCCTCGGAGAAGGTCGACGGCGCCCCGGATTTTGTTTTGCCTAGGATAAGTGACCGCTGCACAGAGCTGGATTTTGTTGTGTGCTCTGTACTGCCGGGGTCTCCGTCCACTTAGTCTTCCTCCTTTTGATAGTCATTTAGAAACCTAAGAGCCCGGTTCGATAGCGTATCAGTCGCCTTGGTAATTATACTATTCGTCCAGCAAATTGTCACTTCTGCCAGTGCGAAAAGCCGAAATTCCGTGCAGAAGGAGTCAGATTCCAGCGCAGGGATTTGGTGCCGCAGCATGCCAAGGGGAAGGGAGTTCAGTGGAGCCTCGGCGCCTTGAGGGAAGGCGCAAATGGCGGCAGATATGATAGAATCAAGATGAACACGGCTTGGAGCCGAGATGGATGTGGGGTGCGCCTTGTGATGTCGAGGGCGGGTTAGCCGATTCAGGAGAGGTGTTCCCTGCAGGCGTGGGGGTGTACCGATGTCTGATTTGCGAAAGGCGGCGCTGGTTGCGGTCAGAGATTGCATGGGAGCTGCGGCGGGCGAGAATGTGCTAGTCATCATGGACAAGGGGACACGCTCTGTGGGCATGGCGCTTTTTGAAGCTGCTGTGTCTCTTGGATGCGAAGCTATGGTTGTCGAGATCATACCACGCAAGAGAAACGGCGAGGAACCTCCTCAGCCGGTAGCAGAGCTGATGAGGCACGTGGATGTTGTGCTTGCTCCTACTAGCAAGTCGATTACTCACACTGTAGCGAGAGGGAACGCATGCAAGGCAGGTGTCAGAGTCGCCACATTGCCGGGCATTACCGAGGATTGCATGGCCCGTACTCTTGTGGCAGATTATGATGGAGTGGCAGAGAGAGCGGAGAAGTATGCCAGGCTCCTATCAGATGGCAAGAACGTGCGCATCACCAATGCCGAGGGCACTGATATCTCAATGTCTCTGGAAGGCAGGACGGGAATGGCCGATACTGGCATTTACCGCGCGCGCGGAAGTTCAGGGAACCTTCCGGCAGGAGAGGCTTTCATTGCACCAGTGGAAGGAACGGCCAACGGCGTTTTCGTAGTGGATGGGGCGATGGCGGGAACGAAATTCGCGGGCACCAAGATCAAGATAAATGTGGTTGACGGGTACGCCGTGAGCATTGAAGGCGGCGAGGCTGCCAAAGCCATAGAGGACATGATCGGTCCTCTGGGTATGCCGGCACGCAACATAGCTGAGCTTGGGATAGGCACTAACGACCATGCCAGGATTACCGGTCAGGTGCTGGAGGATGAGAAAGTCATGGGCACGATCCACATCGCGCTGGGTGATAACTCCAACTTCGGAGGGAATGTGCGAGTCGCAAGCCATCTTGACGGAATTGTCGTTGCCCCCACTGTAGAAGTGGATGGTGTAGTCATCATGGATTCCGGGAAGTTTATCCACTGACGGACTCGAGCGAACACTCTATGTTGCCCTCTTGCCTGGGGGCGCACAAAATGGAGGGGATAGCAGATGAGAAGGATCATCCGTAAGATCCCTGGGCAGATTCGAGTTGTAGGGTTCAGTGGCGATAGGAAACGGCGTCCATACGAACTCACCGACAGCGATGTTGTCGATGCCATACTTGCCGAAGTTGAGTGGGAAGAAGAGGGGTTGCCCGGCGTCAACCTTGATGGATGGTGGTCAGACAAGTGGTCTCCGCCGGCTGGAAAACCTGAAGAGGGCTGAGTTGCCGACATCGAAAGGGCAGAAGTCCGATTGGCGGCGCTGGCGGTGCTGGGGACCACAGGCAACTGGACTTGGTCACGAGGATCCCGGGTACTGATTCACTGATTACGATTATATAGGCGGACAATGGGTGGGGACTCCCGCTCTTGTTGAGCGGGTGTTCCTGCCTGTTCGCATGTTCTTCTTTTTTGTAGTGAGGGGGTGGTCATTTGAGGGAGTTTGCTCATCTTCATTTGCATACACAGTACTCCCTCCTGTGACTGGATGGCGCCTGTAGACCGGGCGAGCTTGCCAGTCATCTTTCGGAGCTGGGAATGGACTCATGCGCAATAACTGATCACGGGTCGCTATTTGGCCTTGTTGACTTCTATCGGGCTTGCAGAGGGCAAGGAGTGAAGCCGATTCTCGGTTGTGAAGTGTACGTGGCTAACCGCACTATGCACGACAGAACCCCACAGGTGGATGATACCTCGCACCACCTGGTGCTCCTTGCCGAGAATAATACTGGCTATTTGAACCTCCTCAAATTGTCCTCTATGGGCTATACCGATGGTTTCTATTACAAGCCCAGGGTGGACAAGGAAGCCCTTGCTCAGCACTCGGAGGGCTTAATTGCCCTTTCTGCATGTCTGTCAGGGGAGATACCTTCCTGCATTGCGAAGGGGCGGCTTGAGGCTGCCGAGGCTGTTGCCAGGGAGTATCTGGAGATATTTGGGCATGACTCCTTCTTCCTGGAAGTCCAATCGAACGGGATTCGTGTTCAAGAGTCAGTCAACAGGCACTTGGCCCAACTGGGCAGGAAGATGGGTGTGCCTCTTGCTGCAACCAATGATGTGCATTACCTGCGGCGCGAGGACGCCACTGCCCATGATGTACTCCTCTGTATCCAGACCGGTTCGGTCGTAGATGACCCGGCGCGCATGAGATTTCCAACGGATGAGTTCTACCTGAAGTCCCCGGAGGAGATGTACAGAGAATTCGCAGAGATCCCTGAGGCATGCGCGATCACGGCGCGCATAGCAGAGCGATGCAACGTTGAACTGGATTTCGAGACCTTGCATATGCCTGAGTTCAAACCTCCCCGTGGAGAGACTCTAGATAGCTATCTGAGGAGGCTGTGCGAGGAAGGAGCGATACGCCGCTTCGGCGCCATTTCACGTGAAGTGAGCGAGAGGCTCGATTATGAGCTCGGAATAATCGAGCGCATGGGTTACTCCGGCTACTTTCTGATAGTGTGGGACTTCATACGCTTTGCCAAGAGCCGGGGCATATACGTCGGTCCGGGAAGGGGTTCTGCTCCTGGAAGCCTGGCCGCATACTGCCTGGGGATAACCGATGTTGACCCGCTTGCCTATAATCTGCTTTTCGAGCGATTCCTCAATCCGGAACGGGTGAGCATGCCCGACATTGACGTGGATTTCTGCTACGAACGGCGAGGCGAAGTCATCGATTATGTGGCTGAGAAGTATGGTTCAGACCGGGTCGCCCAGATCATCACGTTCGGAACCATGGCCGCCCGCGGTGCAATAAGGGACGTGGGCAGAGCCCTCAGTTTCGGCTATGCGGAGGTTGACCGCATGGCCAAGCTCGTACCTGCCGAGCTGAACATGACTATTGACAGGGCTCTTGAAACATCTCCTGAGCTTGCAACCGTCGCGCGTGAAAGCGAACGTAATCGTATGCTGATCCAGATTGCCCGTGCAGTGGAGGGCCTGCCGCGTCATCCTTCGGTCCATGCGGCGGGAGTTGTGATTTCAAATGACCCGCTCACAGAGCATGTTCCGCTCTACAAGTCCACCGACGGCGTATTGACAACTCAGTATCCTATGGAGGATCTTGAACGTCTCGGCATTGTGAAAATGGATTTCCTCGGGCTGCGAACTCTCACTGTCATTGGCAATACCTTGGAAATAATCAGGCACACGCGCAATGAGGAAGTGGATATTGAGAACATACCCCTTGATGACTCTGCTGTGTATGACATGTTGAGGCGCGCGGAGTCAGAAGGCGTATTCCAGCTCGAAAGCAGTCTCTTTCAGAACATGCTTCGCGAGGTCAAACCCACGCAGTTTGAGGACCTCATTGCCATTGTCGCTCTCGGGCGGCCGGGTCCAATGGTGATGACAGGGGATTTCGTTCGCGGCAAACATTACCATGAGACGGTGAAGTATCCCCATCCGGCGTTGGAGAAAGTACTGAAGCCCACATATGGCGTCATGCTCTACCAGGAGCAGGTGATGCAGGTCGCAAGCGAGTTGGCCGGATTCAGCCTGGGTGAAGCAGACATTCTGAGGCGAGCCATGGGCAAAAAGCAGCCTGAGGCCATTGCGGGCATGAAGGATAGGTTCATGGAGGGAGCGTTGGGGCGAGGAGTGTCGGAGCGCGCAGCTGAAGAAGTTTTCTCGCTGATAGAGAGGTTTGCGGGCTACGGGTTCAACAAGTCCCACAGCGCAGCCTATGCCCTCATATCGTACCGGACCGCTTACCTGAGGTGCCACTACTTCCCTGAATTCATGGCGGCTACCCTCACCAGCGTGATGGGGTCATCAGAGCGTGTTGCTATGTACACTGATGTTTGCAGAGCAAACGGTGTAGATGTGCATCCGCCTGACGTCAACGAGAGCTATAAGGGATTTACCGTCTCCGGCGATACGATACGCTTTGGTCTTGGAGCCGTCAAGAATGTGGGTGAGGGGGCTGCGGAATCCATAATACTGGCCAGAAAGCGTGGGGGCCGATTTGTATCATTCGCCGATTTCTGTGAAAGGGTAGACCTTGCGGCAGTCAACCGGAAGGCGTTGGAGAGCCTGATAAGGTGCGGGGCGTTCAGCGAGTTTGGCAACAGGCGCGCCCTGCTTGCAATCATGGATCAGGTGTGCGAGCATAGTGCAGTGCGCCAGCGCCATCAGGAGGCAGGGCAGGCTTCGTTTTTCGACCTGTTCGATAAACCGTCTGATTTTGGCGCTGCCGATATTCCTTTGCCGGATGTGCCCGAGTTCACTGAAACGCAGGTTCTGGCCATGGAAAAAGAGCTTCTTGGCCTCTACATCTCAGGGCACCCTCTGGCATCGTTCGCCGATAGCGTGCGCAAGGTAGCCAGTGTGTCAGTTCGCGACCTGTCGCAGGCACAGGAAGGAACCTATGTGACGCTGGCCGGGGTGATCAACGGACGGAAGCAGATAACGACTCGTGCGGGGCAGCCCATGGCGTTTGCGCAGATGGAAGACTTGACAGGCCAGGTGGAAGTAGTGGTCTTCCCCAGGACCTATCAGGAGTGTGAGGGGATTCTCCTGCCAGACGCTGTGGTTGTAGTGAAGGGCCGTGTGGATGTGAAGGATGAAAGCATCAAGATACTGGCCGATTCTATTGCTGAGCTTCCGAAAACACTCGCCAACAACGGAAATCTTTGATATTGTATTTGGTTAGGAGCGGTTTCGTTGAATAAGAATGCATCGATCGCAGGAGGGCAAGAAGAAATAGAGTAGAAGCAATGACTGACGTTGTGTATAGGAACGGACAGACTAGACTCGAAGGTCCAGTGAGGAGGATGAAACAGGATGTGGACGGTTGTGCATATTGCGCCCAACAGGCCGGAGGCGGAACTTGTCAAGAACATGCTCGAGGGAGAAGGCTTGTTGGTCATGTTGAGGCCAATGGGAGTCCCGCAGATGGGAGATTCGGCGAGCGTAGAAGTGCTGGTACCGGAAGCCGAGGCTGAAGAGGCCCGTGCCATCCTGGACGATTCCGACGAATTATTCTAGTGACAGGCGGCGTGGATGATTGGGGGAGTTATCATGAGACGTATCGCAGTGCTGACCAGTGGCGGAGATGCACCTGGCATGAATCCGTGCGTGCGCGCTGTGGTAAGGAAGTCACTCTACCACGGCCTTGAGGTTGTTGGTGTGAGACGCGGCTTTCACGGCCTCGTGGCGGGCGATTTCATGGAAATGAAATCAAGAACAGTGGGAGACATTTTACAACGTGGCGGAACTATTTTGAAATCTGCTCGTTCGGAGGAATTTAAGACTGAAGAAGGCCGTGCCAAGGCGCTTCTGCAGATACGGACGTGCGAGATTGATGCGGTTGTTGGAGTCGGCGGTGACGGCACCTTTAAGGGCTTGCACTTGCTCTCCCAGATGGGACTCCCAACCGTAGCGATTCCCGCTACGAT
>DMOT01000237.1 GCA_003456765.1 Bacillota bacterium | reverse complement strand
GGGACAATGCTGGGCACCCTCTGGAAAGTGGGGGGTATACAGATGCGTGGGTACATCGGCGTTGATGTTGGCTCGGTCAGCACCAATCTCGTTCTCGCAGGAGAGAACGACAGCTTCATAGATTCGGTCTATCTGAGAACCCGGGGGAACCCGATTGAGGCGGTCAAAGAAGGCCTTCGGATGTTGAGAATGAAGCACTCCGACTTCGAAGTCCTGGGCGCCGGCACTACAGGAAGCGGAAGAAAGCTTGCGGGTGTGATAATCGGCGCCGACGTTGTGAAAAACGAGATAACCGCCCATGCCATGGCGGCCATGGCCTCCGTCCCTGATGTGCAGACAGTGATTGAAATAGGCGGGCAGGACTCCAAGATCATTATTCTCCGTTCCGGCATTGTTGTGGATTTTGGCATGAACACTGTCTGTGCTGCAGGCACAGGCTCTTTTCTTGAGCACCAGGCGCAGAGATTAGGTGTGGCTATAGAGCAATTTGGCGAGCTTGCATGCGCCTCTGTATCTCCTGTGCGGATCGCAGGGAGGTGTGCGGTGTTTGCGGAATCTGACATGATCCATAAGCAGCAGGTAGGCCACTCGTTGCCTGATATCGTAAGCGGTCTTTGCGAAGCGCTGGTTCGCAACTACTTGAACAATGTGGGCAAAGGGAAACAGATTCTGGCCCCGGCTGTTTTCCAGGGCGGGGTTGCCGCCAACGCTGGGATGAGGAGAGCGTTCGAGAGGGCGCTGGGGCATGACGTGATGGTTCCGGAGCATTTCGGCGTGATGGGTGCAATAGGCGCGGCCATGCTTGCGCGGCGGCATATGGAATCATCGGGGGGGAGCACTTTATTTGCGGGATGGGAGGTTCCGGAACAGACTTATAGAACTTCTTCCAGAGAGTGTTCTGGGTGTCCGAACATATGTGAAATAGTGGAGGTTACACGCAACTCCACTGTGGTTGCGAGATGGGGCGGCAGGTGCGGGAAATGGGAGGCAACAAGGGGGGCAGAACATGAGGATCGCGATTGTCACTGACAGCATGGCGGATCTGCCTGCTAATTTGGCTGAGGAAAACCGAATTCACGTTGTTCCACTCTACGTCATCTTCGGGGAGGAATCATTCCTCGACGGGGTGAACATAACGTCCCGGGAATTCTTCCGCAGGCTAAAGACTTCTTCGACAGTGCCTTCTACGTCGCAGCCGTCGCCGGCCAGTTTCATTTCATTCTACGACCGCTTGCTGGAGGAATACGACCACATATTCTCCATCCATGCTTCTTCTAAGCTGAGTGGCACCTTCCAATCAGCATGCATAGCCCGCGATACTCTGGAGAAGGAATCCGTAGAAGTCATAGATACCTACCAAGTCACTATGTGCCAGGGATTTGTAGCTCTCGCTGCGGCCAGGGCCGTGCTGGAAGGGGCCGGGCCACAGCGAGCCAGAGATGTAATACATGAGGCGATGGATTCGGCAAGGCTTCTTTTCACTGTCGATACGTTGGAATACCTTGCGAGGCATGGGCGCATAGGCAGAGCTGCATCAATGCTTGGAACTATGATGTCGGTGAAGCCGATTGCCCGCATCATAGATGGCGAAGTGACGCCTGTGGCAAAGGCGTACGGCAGGCGGGTAGTCCTGTCTCGCGTGCTTAGCCTGATGAACAAGGAGATCGGGCCGGGGCAGGCCATACATGCTTCTATAGTGCATGCAGACTCTGCCGACCGTGCCGCGGAATGGAGTGAGACGATAGAGTCTGAATTCAACTGTCGGGAGATGATCATCACAGAGTGCGGACCGGTAGTTGGGACTCATGCCGGGCCCGGGGCAATTGGAGTGGCATGGCTTCCCTGCGGCTAGACAGGTGCCTGATTATGCGAGCTGGCATTCAGATGAGCCACTCAAAAGGATGTGACGGGCAGCTCACCTGTGCACCAGGACAAGCATTCTGTCTAGATAACGGCTAAGACATTGGTGCTATATGCCGATAGTACTAGAGATAAGTGTAAATCGCCACTACACAGGATGCAATGGAGAGACTGTGTCCGAGGCCGAAGCGGGGTGATCAGTTCGTTCCATATTGACTCAGAGTCTATGTCCTGAGCATGTCAATGCGTGGCAGGGGAAGTATGGTGACGCCGACTGAGGGGGGTTGCAATTGTTCAAGCATACCAGAGTGAGGCTTCTGGTGACATTCTTGCTTGTGGCTGCTCTGATCCTCGTTGGGAATGTCATGATGTACATACAGCTTTCGAACTACGACAGGAACATGACAAAGGTTGTGGACGAGGAGCTAGTATCACTTCAGCTAGTTGAGTCTCTCAGGGTTTATGATCTTGAGGCGGCGAATGCCATAAGCGGGCTGATAATCGACCCTGGCAATTCCAAGTTCCAGCGGACCTACGATTCGGCGTGGGACAAAATGGAGAATGCTATGTTCGTTGCGGGCAGGCGACTGACCAAGCCGGAATTGGTCCAGGTGTTGGAGGAAGTAGATGATCTGGGCAAGTCCATGTCGACAACGGCGATCTCAATAGCCGGCATGGCAGGCATAAGCCCTGATTTGGCTCTATCGATCTTCACCGATTCATATGAGCCGGTAAGGCAGAAACGGGCGGACGCCCTTGAAGAACTGGTGCGCGTGGAACGCGGTCAGATGCAGCGCCGGATAACGGAGTCCAAGGCCAAGGCGAATAGAGGAATCGTCATGTCTATAACCACAGCGGCGTTGGGAGTCGCCGTGGCGGTCATCATAGCGTTCAGGGTGTCCAATGCTGTATCGGGGCCAGTAGGGCGCCTTACACGTGCAGTCAGGAAAGTGGCAGAGGGAGACCTGACGGTCCAGTCTGATATTGACTCCGAAGACGAGCTGGGCCAGCTGGCAAAGGCTTTCAATAGGACTGTTGCTGATCTGAGGGAGATTGTGAGCCGCGCACTGGATACATCCAGGCAGGTAGCTGCTGCAAGCGTCCAGCTGTCTGCATCAGTGGAGCAGTCTGCGAACGCAGTGAGGCAGATTGCTGATACCGCTCACCAGATATCCGAAGGCGCAGAGCAGCAGAGCAGGAGCGCGGGGCAGACTGCAACTGTGGCGGAGAACCTGATGCCCACTGTCGAACGGGTTGCCTTGTGTGCGCGCGGGCAGACGAACAGCGTGCACCGGGGTTCAGCAGCGGTTGATGAAATGCGTTCGTCTATAGCAGAGTCGCTGGAGGGCTTGGAGAAAGTGAGTTCGGCTGCCAGACGGGTGGGAGAGGCGGCCAGGGAAGGAAGCGTTGCCACCGGAACCATGGCGGCGAGCGTGGACCGCGCCCGCTTGGAGTCTGCAAAGGTATTAGGGGCTGCGGGAGATCTGGATACGAGCTCGAGAGAGATTGGGCGAATAGTTGAGGTCATAAATGACATTGCGGATCAGACCAATCTTCTTGCCCTCAACGCGGCAATAGAGGCTGCAAGGGCGGGCGAGCATGGCAGAGGGTTTGCTGTGGTTGCGGATGAGGTCAGGAAGCTGGCGGAAAGATCACTTGCTGAGACGAAAGCCATTGCTAAGCTCGTCGATGAGCTCGGCGAATCCACCGGGAAGGTAGTGGAGGCTATTGAAGGAGCCGACAAGGCTACGGCCGAAGCGTCTGAGAGCGTGGGCGGCACGACGGACGTTCTGGATCGGATAGTCTCCGGTGTCCAGGAGAGCGTTGCGCTAATCGACGCGTTGTCGAACACTGCAGGCTCTCTTGAGGACTGCAGCGACCAGGTGCGGAGAGTGATGGGCGAGATCGTGGCGGCGACAGACAGCAGCCTGAAGGCGGCTGAAGATATGAATGTCGGCATCGATCAGGTGAAGGAGTCGATTGATGCTGTTGCAGCGGTGTCGGAAGAAAACGCCGCGGCAGTGCAGGAGGTCACGGCGTCGACTGAGCAAGTCGATGCGGCAATCAGGGATATGCAGGCATCCGCCGAAGACCTGGCCGAAATTGCGGCGGGGTTGGAGGAGATGATATCCGCTTTCAAAGTGTAGAAGCATTGCCAGTGCGCTCACGACCCATACGTGCTGTCCAAGTATGCGGTTGGCGAGTTGCCAAGGCCTGTGATCCCCATCTCTAGAGCGCGAGTTTGTCTTTGCGAAGCCCGTCGCGATTGCGCCCTCTATATGGCGCATCTAGCGGCGGGCCTTCTCTTGCGATCGACGGATTCTGAACGTGGGTGCATGTGTGCCCGTGCGTCGGATAGGGCGGGGCGAAGGTGTGCATGATGCTTTCGCGGGCACTTGTTGGGCAACCTGGCAGACTGGCTCAAAACCGCTGGCGGCACTCGCCAACCATAAACTGCGACAGCGCGTATGGGTGCGGCAGGCGCATATGGATGGGCTTGTAGGGAAAGTGTGGGCGGCTATCGAATATCTCGACTGCGGAATCCCATCGGCACGAAGAAACATGTCTTGCGGGGGTCATTCTATGCGTGTTATTGCGGTTTCGGGATTGCATCGAACCGGGAAGACGACGACTGTGGAGCACATTGTGAGTGAGCTTGTGTCACGTGGCTACACAGTGGGGACGGTCAAGAACATTCCCCGGGAAGGGTTCTCCATGGACACTCCGGGGAAGAACACTTACAGGCATAAGCAGGCAGGCGCGGATATTGTGGCGGCGCTCAGCCCGGGCGAGACTGCAATCATCATAGGACGCAGGCTTGGGTGGGAGGAGCTCCTCAGCCACTACGACACTGATTGGGTCATAATCGAAGGGGCGCACGAGGCGCCATACCCGAGAATACTCTGTGCCCGCGCTGAGCATGACATAGAGGAGCGCATCGATGACCATGTCTTTCTTATATGCGGGGAAGTTGCTTCCACGCTTACGAGCTGGCGAGGAATTCCTGTGATCGATGCTACTTCAAAGGTTGCGGAGGTTGTAGACATGGTTGAATCGCAAGTACCCGAAAACGCGGGCAAGAAGAAGGCTGAACCTGCAGGGGTCCACATTTATGAGACCGCCGTATATGTCAACGGGGAAGAGCTTCCCATGGTTCCGTTTGTCCAGGATTTCATTGCCCGGACCATACTTGGCATGCTCTCATCGCTCCGGGGGTATGAGCCCGGGGGCGAAGTGAGGGTGGAGATAAGGCGAGGCGAGTAGTCTGTGCGTTGCGAGGGTGATGGGATCGCTACTGCGCTCTGGCCTATCCTCGGCGAGAGGGTCTGGGATGTGCGGGTGGTCACAGCTCTGTCTGCGAAGAAGAGCAGGGCTTTTTTGCTCAGTGTGCCTGAGATCGACTCTCCGCGAAGATGCCCAATGGTAGTGAAGATATACAAAGACGAGGGGCGCGCCTTTAGAGAAGCCGAGGTTCTTGCGAGGCTGGGATCGGCAGGTGTGCCCGTTCCGGGTGTGGTGGGGGCTACCCCCACAGTCCTTCTGAGGCGATACGTTGACGGCCGGGTCCTGCGAGATCTGCATTGGACCCCTGTGCTAGCGGAGAAACTTGCGACATGGCTCCATTCATGCCATGTCGCGCTTGGTTCTGCTCATGCACAAGATGGAACGCTCATCAGAACTGGGCTTGTGGGCGACATGAACCTGGGCAACTTCGTTCTCGACATGGCCCAGGCGGATTCCAGGATTGTGTGCGGGATCGATTTCGGCGATACGCGCCCCGGGGATCCGCTGGAGGATGTGGGAGAGGGATTCATGCGAATTTTCAGCCACAGACCGGGCTACACTCCTGCCAGGCGGGAATGTGCGGTGGCGTTCGTGCGGGAATACGGGAGGCTTGCCGGAGCTGAAGACCGAGTGTGGCCTGAGGTCGAACGCCATGCGGTCGAGGCCTTTCGCAAAGTGGCAGTATGGCGTGGGGATCCTTCGATGAACGACATGGCGGAGGCTGTCGGGAAGATGTGGAGATCGATGTTTCTTTGATCAGGGTATAAAGACTTTGACCCTTTCGGCCGATAAGTAATAGTGAACGGAACGGGGGGCGGCTTATGAAAGCAGAATTCATTAATCCTTTTGCTTCGGCAGTCATGACGGTCTTCCTAAAGGAATTTGGCATGAATGTCATGCGCGAACAGCTGGATCTACATTCGAAGGGGCCGCTTACAGGCTCGGATGTCAATACGATTATCGGGGTTACCGGTCAGCTAGAAGGACAGGTCATCTACACATTCGAAGAGAAGGTGGCTGTTCGCATAGCTTCTGCCCTGATCGGGGAGACGGTCGACGGGCTGGACGACATGGCAAAGAGCGCTGTAGCCGAGCTTACTAATGTCATGACCGGCAATGCAGCGATCTCACTTTCGGAGAACGGATATAGCTGTGTACTCACTCCTCCGACTTTGCTAACAGGCAAAGATCTCATAGTGACAACTTTCACCCCGGTTCTCAACATCCCCTTCATTACCGACTTCGGCACCGTAACTGTACACGTAGCTCTCAGAGAAAAGTGAGTAATTCTTGCGCAGTTCGAGAAATAAGTGCATGACCCGAATGAGAGGCGCCCCGGGCAGGGGGCGCCTCTTTCATAGCATTTAGCAGGCCATTATTAAGGCATTCTCCCTGTGGCATGCATCTTGCTTGTTTAGTTGGGCGGGCGATGTCGCCCTTGTGTGATTATCCATAATAGGTCTCCAGCCGGCTTCTCGCAGCGCCTGGCATGGGGCCGTCGAAGGGAGGGGTGT
>DMOT01000338.1 GCA_003456765.1 Bacillota bacterium | reverse complement strand
AGGAACACCGTGCTGATAATGACGTCTAATGTAGGGGCCGCCCAGATACACCGTGACACAGTGCTGGGATTCCGGACAGAGGAGGACGAAAAGGATTCATATGAGCGAATGCGCGATAAGGTTATCTCAGAGCTGAAGCGCACGTTCAGGCCCGAGTTCCTCAACCGCGTCGATGAAGTGATAGTCTTCCACGCGCTTGGTCGCGACGACATGGAGAAGATAGTCGACCTCATGCTTCAAGATCTCAGGGCCCATCTTGAGCCAAGAGGCATACACTTGAGCTTCACTGATCAGGCAAAGACGCTTCTGGTTCAGGAGGGCTATAATCCCAACTACGGAGCCAGGCCGCTTCGGCGAGTGATACAGAGGATGGTTGAGGACCGTCTCTCAGATGAGATCCTCGCAGGAAATGTCAGGGATGGACAGAGCGTTGAGGTGGATGAGGCTGAAGGGGAGTTGACCTTCAAGGCATTGGAACTTCAGCGGGAGTAGTTGCTGCGAACCTGTATTTCTTGAGAAAGAGGAATCGGTATGAAAGGCGCCAGGGTGACATTCATGTGCCAGGAGTGCGGATACGAGTCTCCAAGATGGATGGGGAAGTGCCCGGCCTGCAACAGCTGGAACAGCTTTGCCGAGGAACATCGTCCCGACGCTCGGTCTGTGAGGCCAAAGCCGGGGAGGGCTTCTGGTGCCAGATTCGGAGTGGCGGGTTCGTCCGCGACGCCGGTTCCGATAGGGCAGGTGTCCGTTGCCGATGAGTTGCGCCTTTCCACAGGGATTGGCGAGTTTGACCGAGTGCTTGGGGGAGGGCTTGTGGCAGGGTCGGTCGTGCTGATCGGTGGCGATCCTGGAATCGGCAAGTCCACAATCCTCCTTCAGGCTGCCCATAACGTGGCATCATCCCACGGCACCGTGCTTTATGTGACGGGGGAGGAATCGGTGCAGCAGGTCGGCCTTCGAGCGGCGAGGCTCGGCGTCGGGAATGCGTCAGAATCTTTGATGTTGCTGGCGGAAACTGATGTATATGCAGTCGTGGAAACTATCTTCGCTATGGATCCGTCCCTTGTTGTGATAGATTCCATCCAAACGATGGAGGATGCAAGCCTTGATTCGTCGCCTGGAAGCATAGGGCAGGTGCGTGAATGCACAGGCCATCTTATGCGCGTGGCCAAGGAAGAGGGAGTTCCTGTCTTTCTTGTGGGGCATGTTACAAAGTCAGGCGCGATAGCAGGTCCCAAGGCACTGGAGCATGTTGTGGATACGGTCCTCTACTTCGAGGGGGACGGGAGCCATGCCTATCGCGTAGTTCGCGCAGCAAAGAACAGATATGGCTCCACAAATGAAGTGGGGATATTCGCAATGACAGACAGGGGGCTTTCGGAGGTTGAGAACCCGTCCGAGGCGCTCCTGTCGGAGCGCCCTGGAGGTGCGGCAGGTTCTGTGGTAGTTGCCAGCATGGAAGGCACGCGCCCACTGCTCGTGGAGGTTCAGGCCTTGGTGGCCCGCTCTGTCACAGGAACTCCCCGAAGGACCACGACGGGGGTGGATTACAATAGGACCGCAATCATCATTGCCGTGCTGGACCGGCGTGCAGGATTTGCTATTGGCACGGAAGACATATACGTGAATGTGGCTGGAGGAGTGACGCTCACGGAGCCTGCGGCTGACCTTGGAATAGCTGCTGCTATTGTGTCAAGCTTCAGAAACGTTCCTGCGGCGCCTAAGACTGTGGTCTTCGGTGAAGTGGGGCTTGCCGGAGAGTTGCGTGGAGTAAGCCAGGCTGAAATGAGGGTCAGCGAGGCCCGTAGGCTTGGCTTCAAGCGGTGCGTCTTGCCAGGGCACAATCTGAAAAACATGACAAGGCAGCAACTTGAGGGATCCGGGGTGGAGGTAGTAGGGGCTTCTACCCTGAGAGATGCATTGGAGGCGGTGTTTATGGTGGTGGATGGCTGATGTCGGAGAGGATGCGTAAGATATTTAATATGGTTGCGCCGGGCACTGCTCTTTACGATGGGCTGGAGAACATCCTTCGTGCGAGGACCGGAGGCCTCATTGTTGTAGGCGATACGCCTGAGATGATGGAGATAGTAAATGGCGGCTTCCGGCTTGACGCCGAGTTTACCCCGGCTGCCGTGTACGAGCTGGCGAAGATGGATGGCGCCATAATCCTTTCGGAGAATGTGGATAGAATCATGTACGCCAATGCCACGCTCAACCCAGATCCCGACATACCGTCGAGGGAGACGGGCCTGCGCCACAGCACTGCGGAACGGGTGTCGAAGATGACCGGACAGCTTATCATTGCCATTTCCCAGAGACGCTCGGTGATCACAGTCTACTATGGGCATACCAGATACGTGATGCGTGACATAGGCGTTGTGCTGGCCAAGGCGAATCAGGCTTTGCAGACCATGGCTAACTACCGGGATTCGCTTGTTAAGGCGCTCACCAACCTGACTGCGCTGGAGTTCATAGAGGAAGTGACTTCGGTTGACGTGGCCAGAGTCGTGCAGAGGTATGAGCTGATGAGGCGAGTTGGGGAAGAAGTGTCCGACTACATTGCCGAGCTGGGATCTGAAGGGCGATTAGTGAAGATCCAGGCTGACGAGGTAGTGAGCGGGATGTCTGAGGAGGTTCTCTTCGTAACGATGGACTACATGCCCGATGGCGGGCAGCCTGAGGCAGAAGAGCTGATGGATGAGATTGCCGGCTGGGCAATAGATGAGGTTTTGGATCTGGCTACTCTGTGCCGGGCATTGACGCAGAATCCCTCTGCTACACTCGAGTCATCGATGTCGCCCAGAGGCTACAGGGCGCTATCTAAGATATCACGGTTGCCTCTATCGGTAATTGGAAACGTAGTTGAAGGATTCGGGTCGCTTAAGGCGATAAGGAATGCAACCGTCGAGGAGCTCGACGAGATCGAAGGGATCGGTGAAGTGCGAGCAAGAGCAGTTCGGGAGGGACTGGCCCGCCTCCGCGATCAGGTCGTGCGCGACTTGGTCATTTGAGCGCAAGAACCATATGCCAGCCCCGCTGGTCAGGTTCCGTCGGCCAGGTTATGTCCCTCCGCCGCTACTATGTGAGGTTGAATAGGCCAAGCATGCGCAGCCTGTCATGTTCCTTCACCATTATCTCGCTGAAATCAAGATTGGTGATAGCGCATAGCGCTGCAATGTAGAATAGCGTCTGGCCCAGTTCGGTCTCAAGAGCTTCCCTGCAGTCGGGACAGAGTTCGCCGGTAACGTGCGAGTCGATCATTCGCTTCAGGTCGCTCAAAGACACATTCTCTGGGAACTTCTGCTTCTGTGCGGAGATTTCCAGGCAGCCACAGCATGTCACCGACTTTGCAACCGCCCTGTTAGTTCTGGCGGCGGCTTCTTGAAACTTGGACATCACATCGAGCACGCTTCTGTGGCGGATGAGATATTCTGAGACCATTTCTTGAAACTCATTGCATGATAGTTCGGCCAAAGCAAGTCACCTCCAAATGCAGAAAACGCAGGTGATATGGCCGCGGAAAATTCACCTTGATTATACGTTTGGACGGCTGCAATGTCAATGTGCTTGTGTGTGGCCGCGCAATTTGTACATAAAACAGGTGCGTCTGTTACATGGGAATAGTCTGGCTTTCATATGCTCCCGTGCAATTGAATTGACTGCTTTGGCAGCCAATGGTACAATTTATGAAAGGCGCTCCGAGGAAGAAGGGATGCAAGAGGTGTACAGTGTGGGAGATAGGGTGGTCTACCCTATGCATGGCGCTGGATTGATAGAGGCTATTGAGGAGAGAGAAATCCTTGGGGAGAAGGACCATTACTATATCATGCGGCTCCAGATGGGCGACATGAAGGTGATGGTGCCTCGGGGCAGTGCTGAGGAAGTGGGCCTCAGGCCTATCATAGATTCTGATCAGGTTCCAAAAGTTTACGAAGTGCTCAAGGCTGAAGCTACGCCAATGAGCCAGAACTGGAATCGAAGATACCGCGCTAACATGGAAAAGATGAAAACAGGGGATATCTTCGTCGTTGCCGAGGTCGTCCGAAATCTCGGAATCCGAGACAGGGAAAAAGGGCTTTCCACGGGAGAGCGCCGCATGTTGGACAACGCAAAGCAGATACTCGCAAGCGAACTTGCCATGGTGGAAGGAAGATCGCTTGAAGAAGTGACGAGCGGCATCGAAGAGATACTCAGCTAATGGGAACCCCACATACTCCCGGCAACCCGGGGGAGACTAGACTACGATGGAAGGGGTGAGCGCCTTCCAAATGCGAGGAGGTGAGGTTGTCAGTGCGCAACACAACTACGCGGATGCTCATGCTTGGGGCAGGCGTTGTTTTCGGCTATCTCATATACCGGTCAATGCCTCAGACTGCAGCAGCTATGCCTGCCGCAGGAGGGGAACTGCGCGTGATGGTCGGAGCAATGACAGGGGGCGGGCTGTTGGGTTTTGCAGTGGCTCCAGTGCTTTCAAGAGTTGGTTCCTGGTTCGGCAGGTGTGTCGACTCCAGGATCCGGAAAGTATCGACGCACGGGGTTATCTCAGGTGCCGTTGGGATGATAGTGGGCCTAATAATAGCTAACTTACTTGTGATTCCGGTCGCATCCATTCCGGAGCTTGGAAGTTATCTCGGCATCGCTCTCAATGTCTTCTTTGCTGTAACGGGGCTGATTGTGGGGTACCACAAGCGCGAGGAGGTTATTCCAATACTTGCGCCTCTGCCTCGGAGCGGCGAGCACGCCAGAATCAGCACAGGAGCTCGGGAACGCGCGGCGGGCAAGGCATATGTGGGCAAGGCAAGGCCGAAGATCCTTGACACGAGCGTGATCATAGATGGCAGAATTGCCGACATAGCCGACAGCGGTTTCATCGAGGGTACACTAGTCGTTCCCGTGTTTGTGTTGGAGGAACTGCAGCATATTGCGGATTCGTCAGATGTGCTGAAGAGGAATCGCGGGCGCAGGGGCCTCGACATACTGAATCGGATGCAAAAGGACGAAAACGTCACGGTCCAGATCGTGGACAAGACCTTCGATGATCAGGAAGTAGACTCCAAGCTCATAAGGTTGGCTCAGGCCATGGATGCGACTATCCTGACGAATGATTTCAACCTGAACAAAGTCGCCGAGCTTCACGGCGTAGAAGTGCTCAACATCAACGAGCTGGCGAATGCACTCAAACCAGTTGTGCTGCCTGGCGAAGAAATGACAGTTCACGTGATCAAGGATGGCAAGGAATCAGGCCAGGGGGTAGCCTATCTGGATGACGGAACAATGGTTGTGGTTGATGGCGGGAGGCGCTATATCGGCGACTACGTGGACGTGCTTGTCACCAGCGTACTCCAAACATCTGCAGGCAGGATGATATTTGCCAAGATGAAGTCGGCCGAGCGAGTCGGCTGAGGCAGCAGGTCTTTCAACTATCATTCGCTTGCGAGGTGTAGCTGGATGGCAGCACAAATGCGGGTCTGGGCCATAGTTCCGGCGGCAGGGTCCGGATCGCGAATGGGCGCAGCCGTTCCAAAGCAGTACTTGCAGCTCTGGGGCGTTCCAATAGTGGCTCGCACAATATCGAGATTGGCGCTTTCGGGGGTTGTGGATGAGATAATCATATCTGTCCCGCCCGGTGATGAGAACGCTTTCGAGAGGGATATCGTAGAGCGATACTCCCTCTCTTCGTTATGCAAATGTACTGTAGTGGCGGGCGGCTCCCACCGGCAAGAGTCGGTGCGGAGAGCCCTTCGGGCGGTATGGGCGTGCACGGACATGGCAGAAGGTGAGGGCGGGGCGGGGTCCCGCCGAACTGGTGGTGCGCCCGAGGGTGCGTTCGGCCTTGATGAGGAGAACCGCCACATAGTCCTAGTCCACGACGGAGTTCGTCCTCTGGTATCAAAGGCTGAGATCATCTCTGTTGTGGAGGCAGCGGCGGTCCATGGAGCCGCCACATGCGCGGTGCCCCCTAAGGATACGGTGAAGCTTGTGGGGGATGACGGGCTCGTTGCGATGACGCCCGACAGGTCCCGCCTCTGCCTTGTGCAGACGCCCCAGGCATTCCGCCTGTCGACGTTGAAGCGCGCCCACGAGTGTGCGGAAGAAGAAGGCTATGTTGGCACCGATGATTGCGCTCTCGTTGAAAGGCTCGGGCTTCCCGTTGCGCTGACGCCGGGCTCCTATGCGAACATAAAGATTACTACCACAGATGATCTTGCGCTGGCAGAGCTTTTGCTTGCTCGTGAAGACTCGGGCGATCGGAGTGAGATGGTTGTGAGTGCTAGAGTGGGTCAGGGGTACGATGTGCATCGGCTGGTGCGTGGACGCGACCTGATTCTCGGAGGAGTGCAGGTGCCTCACGAGAAGGGGCTGGAGGGGCACTCCGACGCTGATGTGCTGACGCATGCGGTATGCGATGCAATCCTGGGAGCGGCATGCCTCGGCGATATCGGGATGCACTTTCCTGACACTGATCCTGCGTATGCAGGGATATGCAGCATCGAGCTCTTGCAGCGTGTTGTCGCGATGGCGGGGCGCTGTGGATACCGGGTTACAGGCGTGGATGCCACAGTCATTACAGAACGTCCGAAGATTTCGCCTTTTGTGCCCGAGATGCGCAGGAGGTTGGCGTCGGCGATGAATCTGCGTGATGAGTGTGTTAATATTAAGGGAAAGACCACTGAAGGACTGGGGTTTACAGGGTCGGGCGAAGGCATCGCAGCCCTGGCTGTTGCAACACTTATCCCGGTGCCCGGTGGACTGAGCGAAGAGGTTGTGACATGCATATCGGAGGGAGGCCTGGACCATGGCGATTAGGATTTACAATACCCTGACCCGGCGCAAAGAGGACTTTGTGCCAGTTACACCGGGCAAGGTTGGCATATACAGCTGTGGGCCGACAGTTTACGACTACTTCCATATCGGCAATGCCCGCGCTTTTGTCGTTCCCGATGTTATTCGGAGGTATCTCCAGTACAGAGGATACGATGTAACGCTGGTCCAGAACATTACTGACATAGAGGACAAGATAATCGAGAGGGCTGCTCAGAGAGGAATAGCACCCCAGGACATCGTGGATGAGTTTACCGAGGCGTACATAGAGGACAGGGAGGCCTTGGGAGTCAGGGCTCCGGATATTCAGCCCAGGGCTACAGAGCATGTGGACGAGATGATCCAGATGATACAGGCACTCATTGACAACGGTTTGGCGTACGCGCGAGACGGCGATGTCTACTATGACGTCTCGAAGTTCGAGCATTACGGCATTCTGTCGAACCAGAAGATTGATGACCTGATGGCTGGAGCAAGGGTAGGCGTAGGCGAGACCAAAGAGGATCCTCTCGACTTTGCGCTCTGGAAGGCGGCAAAACCCGGCGAACCATCGTGGGACAGCCCATGGGGGCCGGGCCGGCCGGGATGGCACATTGAGTGCAGCGTAATGAGCACAAAGTACCTTGGCAAGACCTTCGACATACATACCGGAGGCATCGATCTTGTCTTCCCGCACCACGAGAACGAGATAGCGCAGAGCCATGGCGCCAACGGAGTCGCTCCGGTGAAATACTGGGTCCATAACGGCTTCATTAACGTGGACGGCGAGAAGATGGCCAAGTCACTGGGGAACTTCAAGACAGCACGTGATATCCTGGCGTACTACCCGGGCAAGGTAGTCCGCTATTTTCTCATGTCCAACCACTACCGCAAGCCGGTCAACTTCAGCGACGATGAGCTCCGCATGTGCGAGAAGGCTCTTGCAAGGCTTGAAGATGCGGTAGCCAATGCGATCTTTGCTGCTTCAATAGACCCGGACGAGATCGGGGAGATCGGAATGGCCGGTGATGATACGCGGCTCGATGCAGCCGTGATCGAAGCGCGGAGACGATTCGAGAACTCAATGGATGACGACTTCAACACTGCAGGGGCCATAGCATCACTGCATGATCTTGCGACTGCACTCAACACATACGTCAACAGAGAGATGCCATCGCCTCCCGACGAAGGCGCGCGGGCAGCAGTTTCAAGGGCCGTGCTGGCCATAATGGAGCTTGGGGATGTGCTCGGTATCATGGATGCGTCGTCTTTGGAATCTGCGGGTGCCAGGCCCGGATCGGGCGGTGACGATCGAGGGGAGGCTGCGGAACTCGGGGAGACCGTTCGAGGCCTTGTTCAGCTTCTTCTTGATGTGAGGGCGAAGGCCCGGGAGGCCAGGGAGTTCGGCGTGTCGGACATGATTCGCGATCGTCTCTCTGAGATGGGCATAGTCGTTGAGGATACGCGAGATGGAGCGAGGTGGAAGTTTGAAGCTAAGTGAGGCTCAAGTGCGCGAGATGTCTCCGCTCAATTTGGCCTACGTGGGCGATGCTGTATGGGAGCTTCATGTCCGCTCTGAGCTTGCGGCTGGAGGCGGTGCATGCGTTCGCGTGATTGCGCTTCACTCGGCAGCTGAGGAGATGGTGAACGCCGAGGCGCAGTCGCGCATTGTCCACTTGCTGGAGAACTGTCTCTCCAGGGAAGAGCGCGATCTGGTGAGACGAGGCAGAAACGTGAAACCGGGGCATGCTTTTCGGGGGCCTGACCCTATCGATTATCGGTATGCAACCGGGTTTGAAGCTTTGCTCGGGTACATGTACCTTTCAGGCAAAACTGAAAGGCTGCGCCAGATCATGGATGAGGCCATGGTATTGGCCCAGCGAAAAGATGGAGTCGAGGAGCCTGCCAATGGATGATGAGTATGTAATATGGGGACGCCAGCCTGTAATGGAAGCGCTGGAGTCGGGAAGAGAATTCAACAAGATATTCATGGCGCGAGGCTCGGCTGATGGGCGCATAGTCGCGGCTGCTCGGAAGCGCAAGATACCAGTGGTTGAAGTGGGCAGATCGGCGCTTGACCGCATGACAGCTGATAAACAGGGTGTCGCACCAGTTCACCAGGGGGTTGTGGCGCAGCTTTCGCCGATCCTGTATGCAGAGCTTGACGATCTTGTGGAGGCGGCCAAGGCGCGCGGAGAGGACTTGTTCGTAGCGGTGCTGGACGGGATAACCGACCCGCAAAACCTCGGATCGATCATACGTACTGCCAATGCGGCAGGCGCCCATGGGGTAGTCATACCCGCCAGGAGAAGCTCACAGGTGAGCCCAGTTGTTGTGAAGGCTTCCGCCGGGGCAGTCGCCCATACTCCTGTAGCCAGGGTTGGGAACATTGCGCAGACGATAGAGAGGCTCAAGCAGAGCGGCGTTTGGGTCGTCGGAGCCACGGCCGATGCCAAACAGCGCTTCCACGATGCAGACCTGACTGGCCCCATTGCTGTTGTTGTGGGGAGTGAGGGCAAGGGCATGTCGAGACTTGTGGGAGAGTTAGTAGACTTCACGGTCTCAATACCCATGGCAGGCGATGTGTCGTCGCTTAACGCCGGGGTTGCGTGGGCAGTGATAGCGTTCGAGGTTGCCAGGCAAAGAGTGATACAGGCCGGAAGCTAAGTTGTACTATCTCGAACACTATTTCCGAGGCGACTGGCAAGTGCAAGATTGGCGGGTGGCAGTCCATGACAGACGGGCTTGAAAGATGGGCCAGAGGAGGACTCTGGTAAAGATAGCTACTACATATGTCACCCTCAACCAGCGGTTTGCTTGACTGATTTGGAGGCACTGATATATAATGACCGTAGTCTTTGGGGCCATCATAGGCTCAAAACCTACCGAAAATCGGCTTTTCTAATTTCATATCAAGCATCAAATGGACTAGCAGACCGGCTTGCACAACAGCCGAAGAAATTTACAGCCAGTCTCGGGAATCAATGTATCCCGCTGCTAAGCTTGTTGTGTCGGGAGGGGACGCATTTGAGCGTAAACCTGCAACATGAAATCTACTTACACTATGATGAGCTGGCTGATGAGGAAATCGTGGACATTGCGAAGCAGGGCGATAGCGACGCCGAAGAGTACCTCATCCACAAGTATAAGAATTTCGTGCGGGCAAAGGCCCGATCCTACTTTCTGATTGGGGCAGATAGGGAGGACATAATCCAGGAGGGAATGATCGGCCTTTACAAGGCCATCAGGGATTTCAAGCCTGACAAGCTTGCGTCATTCCGCGCCTTTGCGGAGCTGTGCATTACTAGACAGATTATTACGGCTATTAAGACAGCGACGCGACAGAAGCATATTCCACTCAATTCCTACGTTTCACTCAACAAGCCGATATATGATGAGGAATCAGATAGAACGTTGCTGGATGTTTTGTCAGGCAACAAGATTACCGACCCTGAAGAGCTCGTTATCAGCAGAGAAGAGTTTAA
>DMOT01000103.1 GCA_003456765.1 Bacillota bacterium | reverse complement strand
ACATGGGCTATGTAGCACCAGCCTTCTTCAGGGCCTCAACTAGCAGTTTCCCATCCTCTGATTGCGTCGGCGAGTCACCCTGGCTCGCCCATCTTTTCTCTAGCGCTCGTTCAGTTTTGCGGGAGATGATACCGAGAGCTTTGGCAGCCCTGATCGCGGCAATGCTGCGGAATATGTTGATTCCATTTCGAATGCCCGGGATCTGCTCTATCACTCCTTCAGCCTCGGAATCGTCCATCAACACAATTGGAACAGACAGGGCGATGGCCATTGCAACTGACGACGTTTCGCCGATGTTGGAGTATTCGCTCTGTTCACTGCTTAGATAGGGACGCATCGAGCTGATGACGGAGTCATAGGACGCTCTCTGAAATTGGTCCAACATGATGCGTCCCACGATCTTTGCTTTGGCTGTTTGGCGATACGTCTCGATTTGCTTCTTGAGCTCTTGATCATTGATGATCTCGTCAAAAGCTTCCTGCGGCACCATGGCGCAGGAAAAGAGTTGAGGAATGACGTGGAAGACACGTTCACCGCCAAGCCTTATGATAACGGATGCGTCGACTACACATGCACTTTTCACTATGGACCCCCCTGGGTGTCACATTGGAGGATCCGCCATCATTTACATAGATACTACATGGGTTTCAACAGCTTGTACAGCTCATCAAATTTGCCGCGACTGATGCGTCCACCGGCAAGATTTTTGCGCAGGATTGCATGGAAGACCGGCGACACATTTCTATCAAGAGTAGGTTCTTCCATCGTATCAAGGAGCCCAAGTTCGTTTCTTCGTTCACCATAGGTAGCGACGGCTGAATCCGATAGCAGTTCTTCCTTGTATTTCGCCGTAATGTACTGTTCTTCCTCTAATCTCAATATTATGGACTTTACTGGCACTTCGTAGTAGTCGCTTAGCAGAACTACTTTGTCAATCAGGTCGAAATGCAGGGGCAGAGAGTCGAGATACCTCCTCATACCCCAACGGGGCACCAGGAACTCCGCTGCAAAGCGATTCGCCATCCTCTCGCCCAGGGTCGAGCCTCCGCTGTCCTCTATTTCACATATGATACTCCAGCTGTTTAGATCATCGCGATCGAACCATGCATGATACAGTTCGTGGGCAACGGCAAAATGCTGCTTCCCCTTTGGCTGTGCCGTATTTATGAAGACAACATCTTGACCATCTCGCCGCCCTATGAATGCGGCAAAATCCTTGTCATCGACGGGAAAACGAACGGTCAGTATCTTCATCTGGTCCAGACAATTGAAGACTTTGGCTCCAATAGGAGCAGAGGATCCAAACCCAAGCTCGCTCCTTTTCTCCTCCGCCTTTCTGCGTATCTCTTCTATCTGGCCGACTGTCAACACGGAGATTTCCCCTCAGCAATCTTGAGCTGCCATAGGTATTCCTCTGCGAGTCTGTCGACGGATGCGATGGCTTGTTTGGCGGACTCAGTCTTAGCGCTGCCCATCAAGGCCACAGCCAGGCTTTGAGCGCGCTCTTCAACCAGGTCGTTCAGGCTCAATCCCAATGCAGCACACGCTGCCTGCAGCTCCATGGCATTGATCGCTTTCTGTCCATTTTCGATCTTGCTCAGGACCGCCCTGGATATCCCCATCCGCTTGGCAACAACCTCTTGTGACAACCCGAGTTCGTTGCGGTATCCTGCGATGCGCCGGCCTATCTCCTGATAGGAGACTGCCATAACTATCCACCCCAATCTTTCCTTGAATGATCCACCTCAATCTTAACGTATCGTTGCAATACATTCAACATGTATGGCACTCTTGATATGTTTTGTTGCACAAAAGCGTGCAGGTCTCAATCTACGCTGTCAGCCGCCGGTTCGACAATGAATTTCTAGAGTGACATCTCCATAACCAACAGCATGCCTCATAGCTCATACAAGCCGGCAATCCCGGAGGCCGTTACAATCACCGGGCATCGCGTGGAAGGTAGCAGCAATGTTCGATTTCGGCCTCCTGCCACCGAGTGTCCCTGAAGGGAAACAGCCAGGCGAACGAGAAACTGTTTGTTGCGAACTAGAGGAAGGAGGCAATGTGGAAAGCCATGAACGAAACTCTTAAGGTCATCCAGAGGAGACGAAGCATCAGGGCGTACAGGCCGGAGCAGATAGCCAATCAGGAACTTGAGGCTATCCTTGAAGCTGCGATCTGGGCTCCTAGCGCCATGAATCAGCAGAAATGGCATTTTACCGTTATCCAAAACAAGGACATGCTGCAGAGGATCACTGACGTGGCCCGGGAGGTCATGAAGGCTGGCCCTGAGCGCATGGCCCAAAGAGCGGCATCGCCCGACTTCAGCCCTTTCTTCCACGCACCCACAGTGATAGTTATCACAGGCGATTCCACCGGCCGGTTCGTTCGGATTGACTGTTCACTTGCAGCACAAAACATCGCTCTGGCTGCAGAATCCCTTAACATCGGTTCATGCATAATGACATCGCCCGAGCTCATCTTCGAATCTGAAAAGGGCCAAGAACTACTTGAGGAGCTGGGCGTCCCTGAAGGCTATGCCCATGTGTGCACCGTGGCTCTGGGGTACATGGATGGCGAGCGCCCTCCGGCAAAGCCCAGAAAGAAGGAAGTCATCAGCTACATAAGATCATAAAGCTCCAGATACCTCTGGTAGCGTCGCTGGTACGCCCGACACTCCCTATGGCGAGGGACTAGTACGGATGTCGGCAGCTCCTGCTGCGGACGGATAGTCCGCTTGGAACAGCTATGGATGTATCATCGCAACGTATGGCAGTCAACGGATTCGGGGTTCGCGCTGCCGTATGTGCGTACGCGGAACGTGCATGAGGAAGCCTGCTGCCACGCTCCCGGGCAGGTTCAAACTCTGAAACTGGCTAATACCATCATAAATCCGCAGCGGAATGCACTCTGTCTCCTCCGTTTTTCTTGGCTACGTACATGGCTCTGTCAGCCATGCGGATCGCATCGAATGCAGTTTCGCCGTGCTCCGGCCATGACGCTACTCCAATGCTTATGCCGAAATCCACTTCTGCTCCATCCGCTAAGAAGGGCTTACTACGCGAGGCTTGCAGAATCCTCATGGCGACACCAGCAGCCTGCTGGCGGCCTATGCCAGGCAATGCTATGACGAACTCGTCTCCTCCGTAGCGCACAACCTGGTCCTTGCTTCGGACGCTGGCAAGAAAGATCCCGGCCACATGAATAAGAAGGTAGTCTCCCGTTTCATGTCCATACCTGTCATTTACCTTCTTGAGCCCGTCAATGTCTGCAAATATGAAGGAACAGAGGCCCTTGCCATCATTTGCTCCCCCGAGCTCAGTTTCCAACCAGCTGTTCAGGTAGCGCATGTTATGTGTCGCGGTAAGGGGATCAGTCTCGGCTTCTTCGGTCTTTTCAACTAGTTCCTTTTGGAATACGTTCTGAAGCCTGAGGGACATGACGCCAACAAACACTATCACAAACGCAATGTCTCCCATATGGGACGCGAGCAGCATAGCAACAACAGTCAGGAAAGCACGAAGCGGCAATATGGCTCTTCTTTCAGTGTACATCAGCCTCGTGAGGCATTTGAACCAGGGCTCTTTGTTCTCTATGCTTCTTGATCCGCTGACAAATAGCACGTTCACAACGTCAAAGGTTACAATCATCAAACAGACTGGCAAGAGATCCCTGGGTGCCGCAGGAACCCCTGGTACCCAGCCCAACCACTGTCCCACCGTGCCTACACCATACGTGCATAGAGTAAACTGGCCCACATTGAACAGGCAGTTAAGGAGCCCGTGATTCCTGGTGAAGAAATGAAGCAGCATCGATGGGACTATCACGAGATTGGCTGCAGCAGCACCATGGCAGTAGAGCGCACCCATGAGAAGAGGGAAGCCCGGATTTATGACAACGCGAGACGGCATTATGACAGGGACATGATATGAGATAAGTCCAATGACAGACAGGAGCACTACGGTCTTCAGATCAGCAGGAAGCGGCGTGGTTAGCATTGTCCTGATACACAGCGGCACACCGACAACTGCAAAGGCCAGAAAGTAGACGGCTTGAGGCACTGCGTCGCGGCCTTCTAGCTTAGTCGTAATCAGGCGGTTGACAGGTTCAGGCTTCTGCTCTGTCTGAGCATGGCCCGAATCATCTGTGAACCTCCAGGTGGCGAACGGACGGACCGGGCGATTCAAACTTCTTGCCCCCCTTGATTGAGCGAGCAGACTAATAAACCTGGGCCGTATTGAGCTCATAAGAATGTGAAGTGCTCTGTATTTGATAGCAAGCTAACGTGCGTCAAGAAAAATAATATTCTCCGCTGATTAGGACGACTCCTGTCATATCGTATTACTATCGTCGAAATATTTCAAGTTATGACACAGGAGAGTGATTTTAGGAAACATGTGGCCTTCAGTCCCAGCAAACCACTCCAAAACCTGCCTGGCGAGGAGTGCAGTGAATTCGGGTGCATCTGCTTGTCGTTTCTTCATGCCTGGAGCCCGAACACGGCAAGGCGCTGCTCACCACGGCGCCTCATTAATGCAAGAGTCGAATGCCACATTGCCAGAGGCAATTACCAGCCGCGGCCGGCCGGTGAGGCTGAAGGGGTCGCCCTCCCACACAACCAGATCAGCCGGCGCTCCGCAGGCAATATGCCCGGGACCAGCCGTATTCTGAGGTCCGTTCTGCACAAGGCCAAATATCGCCGCCGGGCTGCTAGTTATCGCCCGTAGCGCGGTGTCGCGCGCCAAGCCAGCCTTCATGCACAAGGCAGCGATCACCGGCAAATACTCCGATGGAAGGCTCGGCGCGCCAGTGGAGATTGAGATATCAACCCCGGCCGCAGCAAGCACCGCCGCCGTTTCAAAGGTAGCGTTGCGCGTTTCTACTGACATCCTGCCGTCCAACAGCGGGATAAACACGACTGGAACGCCGGATTCGCCGAGGAATTCGGCCACCAGGCATCCTTCGGTCGCACCTACGATTATCCCGTTAAGATCAAACTCCCTCGTCAAGCGCACCGCGGTGACAAGGTCATTGGCCTTGTCTGCATAGAATGTAACCGGAGTCTTCCTCGCCATGACTTCGGCGAGCGTATGGAGTGCAGAGTCGAATTTCGGCCTCTTGGCGATGCCGATTGCCTCCCGGCAGCCTGCCTCGTACTCCTGCGCCTTCACAAAC
>DMOT01000336.1 GCA_003456765.1 Bacillota bacterium | reverse complement strand
CGCACCAGGCCGGCACGTATATGCGGAATTCCTGCTGGCATGCTGATAGTCTTGCGTGGACCTGTGGCGTATGATATAGTAAAGCGTGTGAGGATTGTCCTCGGCAGGTGTGTGATGTGTGGCTAGGGAGAGTGGGTCCGTCCCACTCTTTCATCATGTCTGTCCCCTTGCAGGGCAACAAGCCCTGCGCTTTTACTCATTAGGAGGGAAGGCGAATCATGAATCGTCGGCAGATCGAATCCCGTGCGAGCGCTATAGCTAAGTCAGCTGCAGAACCCTTCGGACTTGAGGTAGTAGATACCGAGTTTGTGAAGGATTCCGGCGTTTGGTATGTGCGTGTGTATATCGACAAGCCAGGGGGAGTCGGGATAGACGATTGCGCCGACCTATCGCGGGCGATGGGATCGGAGTTAGACCGTCAAGATTTCATCCCGCAAAGCTATATTCTGGAAGTGTCATCCTCGGGCGAAAAGCCGATCCGGAGCGATGAAGAATACGATAGATTCAAGGGAAGATGGGCGCTCATCACGACTTACAACGAGATAGATGGACGCAAGCGTTTCGAAGGCGTGCTTCAGGGCAACAGTGGCGATTGTGTGTTGATTGAAGTGGACGGGGTTGTTCTGCAAGTGCCGCGTCCAAGCATCAACAGCGCTAGGCTGGCTGTCCACCTCGAGGAGGTTTTCGGCGATGACTGAGCGTGAAGGTCTTGAGATAGTGCGGGCCCTCGACGAACTGGAAAGGGAGCGCGGAGTCCCCAAGGCAGTCCTTTTGGAGGCTTTGGAAGCGGCCCTGGTATCTGCATTCAAGAGGCACTATGGCTCATCTCAGAACGTAAGAGTTAATATCGACCCTGAAACAGGGCGAATTCTTGTACTTGCTCGAAAGAACGTAGTTGAGGAAGCAGAGGACCCGAAGACGGAGATTTCGCTTGAAGAAGCGAGGCAAATCGATCCCAACTACGAACTGGGTGATATCGTTGAGGGCGAGGTTACGCCCAGGGAGTTTGGAAGAATAGCCGCTCAGACCGCTAAGCAAGTTGTAGTTCAGCGCATACGCGAGGCAGAACGGGGCGTTATCTATGAGGAGTTCTCCGAGCGCGAGGGGGACGTAGTCACGGGGACCGTGGGCCGTATCGACCAGCGTAACGTCATTGTGGATCTTGGAAAAACGGAGGCGAGTTTGCCACCGCACGAGCAGATCAGAAATGAGACGTATGAGACAGGCATGAGGATCAAGTGCTACGTCGTGGAAGTGCGGAAGACGGGACGGGGTCCGCTCGTGATGTTGTCGCGAACCCACCCCGGTCTTCTCAGACGCCTTCTTGAGCTCGAGGTGCCCGAGATATCAGAGGGTGTTGTGGAGATAAAGGCTATAGCCCGCGAGGCAGGTGCACGCTCGAAAGTGGCGGTCGCCGCAGAAGACCCCAACGTGGACCCCGTGGGGGCTTGTGTGGGGCCTCGGGGAGCAAGGATACAGGCGATAGTTTCAGAGCTCGCCGGGGAGAAGATAGATGTGATACCATGGGATGAGGATCATTCGGCGTTCATCGCCAATGCCCTCAGCCCGGCAAAGGTTTTGGAGGTCAGGCCCGATTTCCTGTCAAAAGTGGCAACTGTGATCGTCCCCGATTATCAGTTGTCTCTGGCTATCGGAAAGGAAGGCCAGAATGCGCGCCTTGCTGCCAAGATCACGGGCTGGAAGATAGACATAAAGAGCGAGTCCCAGGTTGGTCTGGTCAGCATGCCCAGATTCGAGATAGACTTTTAGAGGTGCTATTTGGTGGCAAGGAAGAAGAGAGTTCCCCAGCGAACTTGTGTAGGCTGCGGTAAAGTTGCGGATAAGCGTGATCTTATCAGGGTCGTCCGTACGCCTGAAGGAGAGGTTCTGGTCGACCTTTCGGGAAAACGCTCGGGTCGCGGAGCGTATATCTGCCCGAACCGTGGCTGCCTGTCCAAAGCAGCCCGTGGCGGCAGGCTTTTCCGAGCCCTTGAACCGGAAGTGTCCGAGGAAGTCATCGCCTGCCTCATGGAGGAACTGTCTGACTGAATTTCCTGTGGGGTTGATCAATGATAAGTGGCAAGAATCATCAAATATTGTTGGGTTCTGCGGTCTCGCGCAGGTGGCCGGAACTTGGCAAGGGGAGCCGATACGGGCCCATGGTGTACTTGGGGGTCGTTGCGTATCCGGCGAGAGTCCGGCTTGATGCGAGTCATGGGGGTGAGTGCCAATGGGAAAAGTGAGAGTGTTTGAGCTGGCGAGAGAGTTGAACATGCAGAGCAAAGACCTTGTCAATCTCCTCAACGAGTTGGGCGTCAAGGCAAAGAACCACATGAGTTCTATCGATGAAAATGCGGCACGATATGTGATGCGCAAGTATGGTCCTGACGCTGAAGGCGCCAAGCCCGGTGTTGAGCAGGAAGACAGGAAGGTTGCGGGGCCCGCTCAACCTGCTCAGGCGCAGAAGGCTGCGCCAGCGAGAAAGCGGGAGCAGTCTCCCCCGAAGGCCCGTAGACAGGCTAAGCAGGGGGGCAGTCCTGGCCGACCGTCGGGTCAGGTCTATCCGCCAGGGCCGCCACGTTCGGCTGGTGGGGCTGGTGCCCCGGACCGCGATTTTCCCAGGCGCGCCGGGGATAAGGCTCGCGTCGACGAACGACAGCGGGATGCAGGCCATGTGCGTGGATCTGTTCAGCAGCCTTCGCGGAGCCAGCAAGCTGCTCCGGCCAAGCCGGCCAGGGGCAGGCAGCATCCGGCGGAGGACCGTCGACGTCGCGAGGATAATCGCGATGACGAACTGGAACAGCGGCGATCAGATCGCAAGACTGACCGGCGAGGCCGTAAGAAGCCGCCCACTTCAAGGCCGCTCGGGGACGCCAAAGCGCTCGAGCGCATGGCCAAAACGGGTGATATTGACGATATAGACGAAGTCTCTGTGAGACGGAGAGGTCGCAAGAGAGAGAAGGCGCCAAAGGTAAGGCGAATTGAGGTAGGTTCGACTATCAGCGTTCGCGAGCTTGCTGCCAAGCTCGAGATTTCAGCTTCTGAATGCGTGCGAAGGCTTATGAGGCTGGGCGTCATGGTTCGCATCAATGACGAAGTCGACGGAGAAATAGCCCAGGTGTTGGCAGCAGAGCTCGGATTTGAGGCAGAGCTTACTTCCGAGAGAGAAGAACGCGAACTTATTATTGCTGAAATAGAGGATCCGCCTGAAAGTTTGAAACCCCGGCCGCCAGTAGTAACCATCATGGGCCATGTAGATCACGGCAAAACGTCTCTGCTTGACGCCATTCGCGAGGCGAACGTGACTGCAACAGAGGCGGGCGGGATAACCCAGCACATCGGTGCATACCAGGTTGAGATGGACGGCAGAAAGATAACCTTCCTGGACACGCCTGGCCATGAGGCTTTCACAGCCATGCGTGCCCGTGGCGCACATGCTACTGACATTGCGGTGTTGGTTGTAGCGGCTGACGACGGCGTGATGCCGCAGACAATTGAGGCGATCAACCATGCCAGGGATGCCAAGGTGCCGATAGTGGTTGCAGTGAACAAGATTGACAAGCCGGAAGCCAATCCGGAACGCGTGGAGACTCAGTTGTCCGAACGCGGGCTTGTGCCTGAGAAATGGGGAGGAGACACTGTAATGGTCCCCGTTTCGGCACTGAAGAGGCAGGGCATCGATGAACTCCTCGAGATGGTTTTGCTCATGGCAGAGATGGGAGAGCTGAAAGCCAATCCTGACCGGCCTGCCATGGGAGTGGTCATAGAAGCCAAGGTCGACAAGGGTCGTGGACCGGTTGCCACTGTGCTGATCCAGAAGGGAACGCTGAGGGTGGGAGACTACTTCCTCGTCGGAGAAGTCCACGGCAGAGTCCGAGCAATGGCAGACTACAAGGGCCGGGCAGTATCTGAGGCTACGCCATCCATGCCAGTGGAGGTCCTTGGTTTGAGCGATGTTCCGTTGGCGGGCGATGCTTTCCAGGTGGTCATCGATGAGCGAGAGGCTAAGCAGGTTGCAGCCAGGCGTGCTGAACGAAGGCGCGTTGAAGAGATCGGAGAGGCTCCCAAGAAAGTATCGCTTGAGGATCTGTTCAGCCAGATCAAGGAGGGCGAGGTCAAGGAGCTCAGGGTCATCATCAAGGCAGATGTGCAAGGTTCTGTGGAGGCAGTTCGGCAAGCAATCGAACAGCTATCCACTGATGAGGTTCGCGTCGATGTGATCCACGGAGGCGTTGGAGCTATCAGTGAGTCAGATATCATGCTGGCATCGGCATCCAATGCAGTTGTCATCGGGTTCAATGTGAGGCCCGATGCGGTCGCATCAATGTGCGCGGAAGACGAGAAGGTTGACGTCAGGCTCTACAGGGTCATATATGAAGCAATTGATGATGTCAAGAAAGCTCTTGAAGGGCTGCTTGAGCCCGAATACCGCGAGGTCGTCTACGGCCGAGCCGAAGTCAGAGCCACCTTCAAGGTTCCGAGGGCCGGGGTTGTGGCCGGGTGTTATGTCACTGACGGCAAGGTGCCGCGTAGTGCCCTGGTTCGTGTCGTGAGAGACGGAATCGTTGAACACGAAGGGAAGATCGCGTCTCTGAGGCGCTTCAAGGACGATGTTCGAGAGGTTGTTGCGGGTTTTGAATGCGGAATCGGCATTGAGGACTGGAACGACGTTCGTGAAAGCGACGTTATTGAGGCTTACGGAAGCGAGGAAGTGAAGCGGGAACTATAGGTGCCGGGGTGATTGCGGCATGGTGATAGGAGCCATGTGTTGCGAACTTCTGATAGGAGGCAGCCGGTCTCTCAAGGAGAAGAAACGCGTTATCCGAGGCTTGATGGCGCGAACGAGGAATCGGTTCAACGTTGCCGTTGCAGAAGTCGATCACCAGGACATCTGGAATAGGGCGCAGATAGGCATCGTTTGTGTGAGCAACGACGCGGGCCATGCCCATAGCATGCTGGAGGCGGTTGCCCGAATGTTCGACTCATCTCCGGATGTCGTCTTGTGTTCTTACGAAATTGAAATACTCTGAGTTCTCGCAGGACTCTCTGGAGGTGCTGTGCGGTGTCGAATTACCGGGCTGATCGTGTTAAGGCCGCAATACGTCAAGAGGTTTCGAGTATCCTTCAACGTGATATCAAAGATCCCAGGCTGGGGTTTGCAACCGTGACAGACGTTGAGGTGAGCGGGGACCTTCAGCATGTGAAAGTATTCGTCAGCATACTTGGCGACGAGAATTCCCGCGCCGACACCATGGAGGCCCTGGTAAGCGCAACGGGCTATATCAGGTCGGAGATCGGGCGCCGCGTGCCGCTGCGCTTGACTCCTGAGATCAGTTTTGAATATGACGAGTCTATTGAGAGGGGAGCACGCATACTCAAGCTGATCGAGGATGTGAAGAGCGGGCAAATTGATGATGAAAGTGGTGGCACCAGCAAGTGAAGGTCCCACAAGAGCTGCTAGATGCCATATCGGGCGCAACATCAGTGCTGGTTACGACCCATGTGGTTCCAGACGGGGATGCTATTGGATCGGTGTTAGCAATGAAGCTATCTTTGGAAAAGATAGGCAAGACTGTGTGCATAGGCCTTTCCGACCCAGTCCCTGATTTTCTCATGTTCCTTCCAGGCTCGGATTCGACATGTGCGGCAGCGTGCGTGGAGGGGCCGTTCGACCTTGCTCTTGTGCTCGATTGCGGTTCGGCCGATCGTGTGGGCAGATGTGAAGAGGCGGTCAAAAGCAGCAGGATAGTGGCTAATGTAGATCACCATGCCACCAACACGCATTTTGCAGACATTAACTGGGTCGACACCGAGGCGGCGGCCACAGTTGAGATGGTTGCTACGATCATCCGCGGCCTTGGGGTGGAGTATAATGCTGATATTGCCACCTGCCTTTTCGCAGGGTTGTCCACTGATACGGGCTCATTCAGGTATTCCAATACCTCTGCGAATACGTTTCGGGTTGCGGCTGAACTTGTTGATGCAGGCGCCAGGCCGTGGGAGATTGCGCAGAGCATTTACGACACCAAACCTTACGGGTCTCTTTCAGCCCTGGCCGAAGCAATCCTTGGCATTGAGTTCTACTGTGGCGGCCTGATTGCCTCTATGTCAATCTCCGCTGAACTGATGGCGCACCACGATATCACAGAGGGCGAGACAGAAGGATTCATCGGATATGCTCGATCCATTGAGGGTGTAGAAATCGCTGTTGCTCTGCGCGAGTTGGATGATGGGAACATCAGAATCGGATTCCGTTCTAAGGAGAAGGTAGATGTAGCAC
>DMOT01000091.1 GCA_003456765.1 Bacillota bacterium | reverse complement strand
CCTTACCGATAACAGGAATCATGCTTCCTGCCAGGAACTTCGCGGCCTTCGCCGACGCCGCATCCGAAACAGAAGCAAGCCCGCCTCGCACACCCATGAAGGCCACGAAAAGAGTGGATGCAAGGCCTAACAGGGTCATCGACCACCACCTGAGGAGCCCTGCCAACCTCGTCACCTGCTTCCGGTCGCTGACGTTGCCGGTCAAGGTGAGAGCAGCACCAAGAAGCAGCAACGGAATGACAGTCGTTTTCACCAGCGTGCCCACGGTCGTTGTGGCGACGAGCATCAGTGGCGACACGACGGCGGCTGTTACGACGCCTCCCGATGCCGCCAGAAGGCCAACGAGCGCCGGGAGAATGGCATGCATGAACGACATCATCCTGTCGATTGTGCCTGTTGCAAGATCCGCTGACACAGCGAACGACCTTATGCCCATGGCAACCAGCGTCATGTAGCATACCGCCCATGCCATAGCGCAGGGGCCATCCTCTCCCAGGCCCGAGCCGAGTGTGCATAGTATGGAACCGACCATTGCGACTACTATCAGCTCTCCAAGAAGCTTCAAGTTCACCTTGATCTCCCGAACAAGGAAAGATGCCGCCCGCCCTGCAAAGCCCGGCAGGTCCAGTACGTCCGCCCCGTGATTTAACATAATATCCATTATGTTAAGCTCCGGCATGTTTTCCGCCACATCATCATCCAGGTCGGTGATGAAACGCTCGATCCCACTGACATCTATTGTTGACACATACTCCAGTGCCGCCCCTGCCAGAAGAGCATCGGGGCTCTCCACTGCGTCAGCCTTCGCGAAGCCCCGGCATCGAGGCGCAGCCGCCTGCGCAAGCCAGACCAGGCAGATAATGATGATCGCCCCGACTGCTTTCTGCCGGCGAGAGTTTCGCGCTGGCCTCTTCCCATGCCCTGCCTGAATGCCAGCGAATCCTCGCCGCACTCTCTTCTTCCTAGCCCGGCCACTCGGCCTGTTTCCAGAGAAACTACAAAGGCGAATCATGACGGCAGAATCCTCAGAACAAGGTCGAGAAGGGCAAACATCAACGGGACAGACATCGCCAGGATCAACACCTTCCCCGCAAGCTCCACTTTTGTGGCCAGGGCCCCTTCTCCGGCATCCCGGCAGACCTGCCCGCCGAAGGAAGCAAGATACGCCACGCCGATCACTCTCAACACCGTATCCAGGTACAATCTGTTGACTCCTGCCTTTGCGGCAAGGTCTGACATGACTTCTACGAAGTAGGCAAGGTTCGAGACGACCATGAGAAAGATGACGATGCCCAAAGCTGCAGAGAGCACCACCGCCAAATCTGACCGGGTTTGCCTCAGGAATGCAAGGAGAACCGCCCCTAGAATAGCCAAACCGATAACTTGAAGTATCTGCATTTGCGGTTCGCCCCTCACCACAATCTGAAGACCGTGCGCACGCTTGAGAGCAACTCCTCGATGTGATCTAAGAGCATGATGAAGACAACCACGATGCCGGCCGTGGCTACAAGCAATGAGTATTCCTCCTTGCCCTGCTGTTTGAGGATTGTGCACAGCACTGAGACGAGTATGCCTACCCCGGCTATCCTCAGGATTAGGTCGAGCCCCACTGTCAGGCCCTCCTTCTCTCGTCACCTGCGTGTCCCTTGTCAGAGCAGCGCAATCGCCACCATGCCGCCTATGAGAAACCCCATCGCCGACCAGAGACGGTAGTTGACTGTCGCCGCTTCTTCTGCAGCCTGCCTTCGCATTTCAAGCCTGCGGGAGGCAAGAGCAATGTGTCGGGCCTGGTCTGAGGAGTTCGACATGCCCAGCGCCTCCCCCAAAACGACTACGGCCTCCATGTCTTCCTGCCATTTCCGGTTCCAGAGCCAGTTCGATGAGTCTCTCTCCTCGGCAAGGGCTTTTGACAGGCACGCGCCGGCAGACCCGCATTCTCCGCCCTCAAGCAACTCGGCGGCGCGAACGAGGACTTGCCCCGGGCTTTGGCCGGCAACCTGTCCGGCGCGGCGCATGGCCTGGCCGAGCCTGGTAAGGCCAAAGGATATCTCCGTCTCCAGCACCGAAAGGGCAGTCACCCAGGCGGCCAGCCTGCGTACGTGTGCTCGATAGGAATGAGCCACCACAAGTCCGGCAAGGCCGCTGGCGACTATGGTGATTATGGCGCCGGCTGCCTTCATCGCTCCACGCATCTCACTCCACCCCCATGCCCTTTGCACGCTTCGGGTGTCAAAACAAACGGAGCGCCCACAAGATCGCCACCGGTTGCAAGGTGGATTATGCGTTCGCAAGTGCCCACGCCAAGCCTGCTTGTGAGGACTACTAGCCGCTCAAACCCTCCGCGGGCAAGAGTATCTCGCAAGGCTAGCCTCTTCCGGGCGTCCTCGTACTCGCTGGCATGTGCGGTGGCGATCACTGCCACTCCGCATCTCTGCGCCTCCTCAATGGCTTCGCTGTCAGCCGCATGGCCTATCTCGTCGGTGACAATGACGTCCGGGGACATGGATCTGGTCATGATCATTATCCCCTGGGCTTTCGGGCAGCTGTCGATGACATCCGCCCTGGGGCCCAGATCGAGTCCGGGAACACCATCGCAGCAGGCGGCGATCTCAGACCGCTCGTCCACAATTCCCACCTTAAGCCCTGGTCCATAAGATCCATACGAGAGCTGCCGGGCTATGTCCCGAAGCAAAGTCGTCTTTCCATGGCCCGGTCCGGAGAGAATGAGAACGCTGAAGATAGAATGCCCGGAGAGACTCCCCGTCGCCCGATTCTGCGAACAAGCGCCCCCGCCCGGCCGGCGGAATACGTATGGCATTACCTTGTCTGCTACGCCGATGATCTGCCTTGCAACCCGATAGTTTGCCGCTGAAAGCTCTCGCTG
>DMOT01000093.1 GCA_003456765.1 Bacillota bacterium | reverse complement strand
GAGGTTCCCGACCTGGCAAACCTCGGCCCGGGGTGCAGTTTTGCTCCCAGGTGCGATTTGTCTGAGGAGATCTGTTTTGAGAAGGCTCCGGATGTGAGCATGGTTGCACAGGGACATGAGGTCAGGTGTCATCTGCATTCGTCAGGGGGCGGGAGTTTTCATGCGAAACGGCCCAGATAGAGAGCACAGGTTCTGTTCAGGAGGAAGGTTGATACATCCGCAAAGCAGCCAGAGAGGTCTTCAGGAAACTCGTGCAGAAAATCCTGATAGAAACTGCCCTCAAGACGCTCTATGGCGGCAGTCAGCAATCGGCAGGGGGGAGCATAATCCACTATCATCACCGCATGTTTTGCAGCCCTCGCCATGTCAATCAACGATTGCCGTCGATATGCCCGCGGCAGGCCGTGCATGAGCATGGCTGCGCAAACCAGATCAAATGGCGCCTCCGGATGCATCGAGCTGGAATGGGCGGGGGCGCAGGAGAACTGCGCTACATTAGGGCGTCGCCTCCTTGCCGCTTTCAGCATGTTTTCGCAGGTATCGATCGCGTTCACGATGAAGCCGCGTTCAGCCAGGACTGCTGCCATCAGCCCTGTGCCTGTGCCCACGTCGAGGGCCGTCACACAAGTCGGTTTCTGACTGGTCGGGCAGAGAGTCGGGATGGCCGATAGCATTTGCTCCACCGCATTGCGATACAGAGAAGTCAAGGGGCGGCCAAGGAAGAGGTCGTAGATTGGAGCGATCCTGGAGAATACTCCCTCTGCCCTCGCGACATGGCAAGTAGGCGGTTGCTGGCTTCGCGGCAATCTGTCGGTCAGGGTCATCCTCCTTCCGTTCTTGAGGAATCGTAAGGAAACCTCAGACTACTGAGTATTATGGCCGGGAGAAGGGAGTCTCAAAGCTGATGCGGGGCAATGCCGTGTTCCGCTGCGGGGCACCCAGGATCCTATGGGGCTTGGCCGCTTACATTCCACCTTCGCAAATGTTATAGTCGAGTTGCCTGGAGCTTTTCCATCCGACTGCTGGCTGAATTCGTCGGGCTATGAAGGCATATACGGCGGAAGGAGTTGGCAGGTACCAGAATCTTGAGTTGGCGGGGTGAGAAAGACGTGGACCTCTTGTCTATCGGCGAAATGGCTGCATTGAATCATACTTCTGTTCAGACCCTGAGGTATTATGACAAGATCGATTTGCTGAAGCCGTTGTATGTTGATGAGGACACAAACTACAGGTACTACGATATCAAGCAAAGCGCAATACTGGACATGATTCAGTATATGAAGTCGCTGGGAATGTCTCTGGAGCAGATAAAGGAGCAATTTGATAGGGAAGACGTAGAAGAGATCCAGGACATCCTGAAGAAGCAGAGCAAGAACATTGATGATGAGATCAGGAAGCTTCATCACATGAAACAAGGCGTTGAAGCCTGCATAAGGAACTACAGTAGGTATATGGAGATGCCCGAGGAAGGCAGCATCAGACTTGAGTTCATAGCTGCTAGAAAGGTATTCTGCTACGACGGGAAGATCAACATCTACGACCATGGACTCGACAATTACGAGTATATTCTGAGGGAATTGAAGAAGCAGGTCATCCTGAAAGATCTGCCCATGGTATACTTCTGCAACGTCGGCTCCATACTGCGAAAAGAGATGATTGATGCAGGCAAGTTTGTCTCTTCAGAAATATTCGTTTTCGTGGATAACGACTTCAGAGAGCAAGAGGGAATAGAAACGATACCTGCGGGCGACTACATCTGCACATACTTCCATAGTTTCTGGAAGGAAGAAGAGAACGCCCGGAGGCTCTTTGATTACATACGTGAAAAGGAATATGAGATAATTGGAGACTACGTATGTGAAGTAGTGGTTGAGCTGCCCATCTTTGATAACAACGAGCGAAATATGTTCGTGAAACTACAAATCCCGATAAAACCCCCAACGGCTGGTTGACTCTATTCTAACAATAGACATTAGACTTTGATTTGAGGCAAAGAATAGGGAAGGGACGACTGATCGTCTTACTTTCCTAAGCGTAGGGGGATGTAGTTCATGAGAGAGAAAATCAGAGTCATCCAGTATGGTTGCGGGAAGATGGGCAGATATTTTCTGAGGTACCTGTATGAGAAAGGTGCAGAAATAGTCGGCGCAATTGACATGAACCCGAAGCTTGAGGGCAAAGACGTAGGCGAAGTCGCGGGGCTCGGATTCAAACTAAACGTGCCGATCAGCTCAAATGCTGAGAAGGTCTTCGCCGAGTGCGATGCAGATGCATGCGTCATTGCCACCAGGAGCCTTGTGCCTGAGGTGTATGATGCCTTTGCACTCGCTGCCAAGCATGGCGTCAATGCTATCAGTACCTGTGAAGAGTCCTTCTACCCATGGAACACCTCGCCTGCACTTACCAATCGCCTTGACAGACTGGCCAAAGAGAACAACTGCACTCTGGCCGGATCGGGCTATCAGGATGTGTACTGGGGCAACCTCATCACAACACTTGCCGGCTCCAGCCATACAATTGAAAGGATCGAGGGCGTATCGAGCTACAACGTAGAGGACTACGGAATCGCTTTGGCAGAGGTCCATGGAGCCGGGCTCAGCCTTGAGGAATTCGAAAAGGAGATTGCTCAGAGTGAGTCGCTGCCATCCTTCATGTGGAATGCAAACGAGTGGCTATGCTCCCAGTTTGGATGGTCAATCAAGTCGACTGATCAGAAACTGGTGCCCACGACCCACGACAAAGACATCAAGTCAGAGACTCTAGGCAAGGTAATCCCTGCTGGTCATGCCACAGGCATGTCTGCAATAGTGACCACAGTCACAAATCAGGGGCCAGTCATAGTCTCTGAGTGCATCGGGAAAGTGTATGCAGAGGGCGAATTTGATAGGAACGACTGGTCCATCATAGGAGAGCCCAACACGGTAGTCAAGATTGCACGTCCAGCCACAGTGGAGCTGACATGCGCGACAATTGTGAACAGAATACCACAGCTACTGGAAGCTCCTGCTGGATTCTATACTACTGAGAAGATGGCTCCGGCGCAGTACAGAACCTACCCGCTCCATTTTTATGTAGGCTAGTCTGAGCTTAATTGCAGCGCAACACGACGCCGGCCAGGGTGATAGCTCTCCCCGGCTGGCGTTTTTCCTGCAGTGCGGGCCTCCAGGCACCTCCTGGGTTCATAATAGGGGATTTCCGGCCTGTTGCCTGCGCGGCAAATGTCTGATATAATAGGCGTTGTGAAAATGTCGGGGCGTGGCGCAGTTTGGCTAGCGCGCTTG
>DMOT01000092.1 GCA_003456765.1 Bacillota bacterium | reverse complement strand
GTGCGGCATCCATGGTCTTCGTAGACAAAGACGCCGCGCGTGCGCTGGGAGTCGACGTGAAGCGGCTGGGCATGCTTTTCCAGATCATTGCGGGCGGGTTTGCCGGACTTGCGGGAACCCTTTACGCGTTTCTCATAGGCAGCCTGTTCCCGGAATTCTTCAATCTGGGTGTCATAGGCACCATCATGTGCATGCTATTTGTAGGCGGGCACAGCACTATGTGGGGGGTGATAATCTCAGTCCCCGTTTTCCAAGGTCTGCATTTGATTCTTCCCAGCGCTGTCGCTTCATGGCTTCAAGTCATCTACGCGGTCACACTTATCGTCGTCATTCTGGTACTGCCGGGCGGGCTGATAACCAAGAGAATGTTGGTCAAGGTTGGAGAGAGGTTTCGCGCAAAACCACAGACTGCATCTATTAAGGGAGGAGTAAAAGAGTGAGAAAGCTTTGCAAGTCGCTAGGTAGCCTGTTATTGGCGATCGTTCTCATGGTGTGTTTGGGCGGTTCTGGCGCTCTGGGCGCACCCGTCGTGGTGGATCAGTGGGAGATACCTTTTCTGAACTGCCTCACGGGTCCTATCGCTAGTATCGGAGAGTACATGGCATGGAGTGCCCATAGAGCTGCAGATGAGATTAACCAGAAGGGCGGAGTCAAAGGGAAGCCTATCAAGATCGTGGATCTTGATACGGGAGTCAGTCCAGATAAGGCACTCGAACAGATGGCCAAAATCGTCAACAAGAGCCTTGTGGCGCTGGGCCCTGTTCCGGAGGCCTGCATAATGTCGGCAATGCCGTTGGCAGTCAAGCACGGTCTGTTCTGCATGATCGCGTCCACAACCTACGAATACCAGAGCCAGTTCTTCCCTTACGCTGTGGCATGGGACTCAGGTTCGGACAAGACCTTGCCTCCGGTTGTCGCTGCCTGGGCCAAGCACAATCCCGAGATGAAACAGGTAGTGCAGTTTGTTGAGAGATGGGCATGTTGGCCTGGAATAGCGGATGCCCATGCCCTGGGCTTGGCCTCGGTAGGAGTCAAAAGCATTGAAATCGAGGTGCCGACTGATGCAGTCACCTTTGGTCCCCTCGTCGTTAGGGCTCTCGGCAGAAAGCCGGATGGGTTTGTGCTCACGTGCACATCGGATAAGGCTGCAAAGATAATCATTGAGCTGGAGAAATATGGGTGGAAGGATAAGTCCAAGATACTCGTCTTCAGCAGCGCAGATGACATGCCTCTCTACACCACCGGGAAAGAGAAGCTGAATGGGATCTACATCTACTCATACCTCGACTCCGAGATGGAGACTGAGCGTTGGAAATCGTTCAAGGAGAGCTACAGGGAGGCTCATGGTGGACTGGAGCCGGTCTCGTTGTCCACCGTATACTACGACTGCGTGTATATGGTTGCAGAGGCGCTGGAGAATACGCCGGTGACTGGAGACCCTAAGAAGCTTGCGCAAGAGCGAGCACTGATTAGAGACTACATCCGGAACGTACAGGATTTCGAAGGGGTGCAGATGACCTGGTCCAATAAGGACGGAGTGCCGACGGATAAGGGGAGCTTCCTCTTCAGGATAGAGAACGAAGCGAAGCAGTTCGTCGAGTACTGCCCAGCATGGAAATAGCGTGAAAGCATGGCTGACCTGCTGGTTCATTGCCTCATGAAAGGACATGGCCGATGAGCCACCTGGGATGCCGGGGATGAAAGTGGCTGCAAGCTGGGGCTTGTATTGCAGCTCTGCAGCTTGCAGTCTCTTTGCGAGTGTGGCCTCTGACAGGCTTCGGATCGCGCTTTCCGGCCTGGCCGCACAGTCCTTGTCGGAGCCGCGGACAAATCCGAAGAAGCATGCTCTGAGCAGCGCGAAATCGTTGATGAGAGGTACACCCGTTGGGAGGCAATTGAGATGAGCGAAATTCTGAAGACGATAAAGACGAAAGAGAGCGGATTTCTCGAGATGAACCGGGGCATCAAGGTGTTGCACATCTCGGGAGAGCCCTACGAGAGAGGATACCAGCACGGCTTTTTGCTGGCAAAGGAGATCTCAGAAGTGATACGCGACGGGCTCACCGGGGCCGCTTCTGTGATTGCCATGGCTCTTGATTGCAGCATGGACGAGGCTTTTGAGGTTCTCCGAAAGGGCAAGGAGGCTGCCGAAGGCTACATACCGCCGGAGTTCAGGGAAGAGATGAGGGGAATCGCAGACGGCATTGCCGCCGAGGGCTCCAACCTGGGCTATGGCGACGTGGTTCTCTGGAACACCATGTATGATCAGTGGTGTTTTTACGCCCGTACTGATCTTACCGATCCATGCAAGGAGTCGATCAGACATGCATACCCCCCGGGATGCAGCAGCTTCTCGGCCTGGGGAGACGCCACTGTCAATGGCAGGATGGTCTTCGGAAAGAACATGGACAATCTGAACATACCGGGGGCGGCAGAACATCGTGTGTTGGCCATCGTCCAGCCCGACAGGGGTTACGGCCACGCTTTCATTACACACCCGGGCATGATCGCCATTGATGGCGGCATCAATGAAGACGGCGTTGAGATGATGACCCATCGGAGCTCTTCAGTGAACGAAACCTTGAAGGGCTGCGGGATAGGGATATTGTCCCGGCTCATCCTGGCGAATACGCACAGAGTGGAGGATGCAATAAACATTCTCACAGTCTATCCGCGGTGCACTGGGATCAACTACCATGTTGCCGATGCAAAGAAAGGCGAAGCAGTGGTAGTCGAGGTATCCGCAACTGAGATTGGAGTTCGGTACCCGGAGCCAGGCCAAGATGTTCTCTGGACGGCGAACCACTACAACTGCTATCCCGGATGGAAAGGGTACCAGGGCTACAACATGGTGCCAAATCAGGCTCTGAGCCTTCATATGGCCGATGTCAGCACGTTGGAGAAATGGCAAGAGAGCCTGCATGATGAGGACAATCCGCACATTTCGGGAGCGGGCAGATTTGACAGATATGAACAGGTCATCGACGAGCACTACGGGAGAATAGATGAGCAAATAGCGATGCAGATACTGAGCGACAGAGTCGACCCTTACACTGGCAAGGAGAGAGACTGGGAACAAGAGAGCCCAGGAAGGAACTACGGCGTAACCATATGCATGTATTCTCGAACGGTGAAATATGCGGATAATGTCAAGTTCTACAAGAGTGACAAGAGAGGTTCGTTCAGTGCCTGCCTTTCCAACCTGTGGAGCATGGTGTCGATCCTGGATAATGGCGACTTCTGGTTGGCGATAAAGGACTTCCCTGCTCCCAGAGGCGGATATGAGTTGTTTAACCTCAGGCATGAATTGTCTCGGTTCTAGCACGGCAGGCGTTGGGGCCCCGCTTCCGAGCATGAGAGATGAGGCCGGCTGTTCGGGAGTGGAGCGGCGGCGGCGAGGCCCACTTGTTGGCCGGGCGCTTGCCGAAATCACTATGGAGAGAATGATGGCAAATGAGAGTCGACATTGTCGGGTCAGGAGCAATGGGATCCCTATTTGGCGGCCTGCTTGCTGAAGCAGGGAATGATGTACGTCTGATTGACGTGTGGGACGAGCATGTGAAAGCGATCAATAGCAAGGGGCTCTGGATAGAGGGCCTGAGCGGAGACAGATTCATCGAAGTCAAAGCAACGACTGAGCCAAGCGGGATCGCCGGTCTGTCAGATTTACTCGTTTTCTTTGTCAAATCCTATCACACTGAGAGTGCGGCAAGAAACGTCCTGCCACTGGCAGGGGAAAACACGATAATCCTGACCCTTCAGAATGGGTTGGGAAATGCGGAGATACTGGGCAACGTCTTCGGTGAAGAGAAGGTAGTGGCCGGGACTACTTCCTACGGAGCGAACGTGCTGGGTCCCGGGAGAGTGAGCCATGCCGGGATCGGGCCCACTGTCATCGGGGAACTGGACGGGGAGATCACGCAACGTATCAGCGAGCTTGCGCAACTTCTCGGCAAAGCGGGCGTCAAAACCGATACTTCCGGCAATGTGATGGGCCTGATTTGGAGCAAGCTCATAGTAAACGTCGGGATCAATGCTCTGGGGACGTTGCTTAATGTAAGAAATGGCCAGCTCATCAAGGGGAAGCATAGCGTGGCGCTTCAGAGGGAACTGGTCGCGGAAGCCATGGAAGTTGCCGCTAAAAAGGGAGTCGAACTCATTTATGAAGACATGGCTCATGAGGTAGCCACAATTTGCGAGAAGACCAGTGGCAATATCAACTCCATGCTGCAGGATGTCAGAAACAAAAGGAAAACTGAGATTGACTTTATCAACGGCGCTATTGTGAGAGAGGGAGAGGCCCTCAACATACCTACACCCGTCAACCGTGTAATGAGCAGCCTCATAAAGGCCATAGAAGAAAGCTATGATCAGCAGATCTAGGGAGGGAAGCTAAATGGCGCGGACAAAGAGGAAGCCCACCATTCCGAATTTTCTAGAAATGAAGAGACAGGGCAAAAGGTTCACGATGGTCACAGCGTACGACTACGCCTTTGCCACTCAAGTGGACAAGACAGACATAGAGATGATACTGGTCGGGGATTCGGCGGCAATGGTGATGTTGGGTTACGAGAACACTCTTCCTATTGACATGGATACACTCATCCTCCTGGGCAAGGCGGTAGTTAAGGGAGCGCCCAACACGTTTATCGTAGGGGACATGCCTTTCCTCTCGTATGAAGTAAGCGCAGAGAAGGCTGTGGAAAACGCCGGCCGGATGATGAAGGAAGCCGGAGTGGACTGCGTCAAACTGGAAGGCGGAGTGGAAGTGGCAGACACCGTGGCTGCCATAGTCAAAGCCGGCATTCCGGTGATGGGGCACATAGGGCTGACCCCTCAGAGCAGTTCGCAGCTGGGCGGCTTCAGAGTTCAGGGCAAGGACCTGACTGCAGCCGAGAAGCTGCTTGAGGACGCTCTGGCCTTGGAGGAGGCGGGCTCTTTCTGCATAGTGCTGGAGGCTATTCCGAATCCTGTCGCCCAGGTGATCACCGAGAAGCTGACGGTGCCGAGCCTTGGCATAGGCGCAGGTCCGCACTGCGATGCTCAAGTGCTGGTCATGCATGACCTGCTGGGCCTGTTCGATCGATTTGTCCCCAAATTCGTAAAGCAGTACGCGCAACTGGGGAAAGACGTGGTTGCTGCCTTTTCCAAGTTTGACGAAGAGGTGAAGGCTGGAACCTTCCCCGATGATGAGCATAGCTACCATGTGAGCGAGGCTGTGGAACGCGAGATCCTGGAACATTTGAGAAAGCTATAGTGAGGCGCAAGTGCTTCGGGGATAGGGTCTCCGGTGAGTCAACTATTGCGCTTTCCCTGATGATCCACATTGAAAAGGAGGGCTTTGAGAATGGAAAAGCGGAGAACGTCGAGATTCTTATCACTGGCGCTCGTATTTCTGTTCGTCCTTTGTGTGGTGGGCCCTGTTTCCATCGGGCAGGGCGGGAGCAATGTCTGCACGATATGCGTTGAAGACGGCGTATTGAGCATCTTGAGAGATGGAAGAGAGCCTGAGACATATGCCGTAGACGGAGCGCAAAGGGCTACTTTCCGGATCCAGGGCGACAAGGTGACCGTGTCCTTTGCCGGAAATGGTGAGGCTCCATTTCGGCAGTCCTACGAATTCGTCGATCTGGACGTAGTATGGGATGACGTTGCAAAAGCTGCTTATGCGAAGGATCCGCTGAGAATCTCCAGCTACGTCGATCGAGAGCAGAAGATAGATGCGGCACTCTGGCAGTTGTCAGCGGAAGCAAGGGCTTGTTTCTGGCAATCCTTCAATCTTGCTACCTTAAGATTCGATCAGGCCCTGGAGAAGATGGAGCCCGGCGAGAAGCTGGCTGTCATTGCCGACATTGATGACACCCTTGTTGACGGTGTAATGTACACTGCAGATGTGTTGCAGGATGGGGAGTGGACGAATGCTGCTTTCAGAGATTCCCTTGCCTCTGATGCTTGCTTGCCGCTGCCAGGCGCTGTTGAATTCATGAACTATGTTGTTGACAAGGGTGCAAGCGTGTTCTATGTCACCAACAGGGACCCCTCGCTGAGGGAAGTCACGTATCTGAGAATGGCGGAAATGGGATTCCCCATGGTCGACGAAGAGCACATTTTCATCAGGGAAACCGGCATGGCCTCCAGCAAGGAGTCGAGGAGGGCCGCCGTGGAGAAGGATCACAAAGTCGTATTGGTGCTCGGCGACAACCTCGAGGATTTTGCAGATCTATTCCCGGTGAAAGAAGGCGTCGATGCGAGAAGAGACGCGGTAGACAGTATCCGTGATGAGTGGGGAAGAACATTCATCATGTTCCCCAACGCTGTCTATGGAGACTGGGAGAAAGCGATTTACCGCTACGATAAGACCAAGACTCCGCAGCAGCGAATGCAGGACAAGATCGCCATACTTAATCAGTATAAGTATACCAGGTAGGTAAGCCTGCAGGGTCTTGCAGCATCTCTCTCATCTAGCTCGGATGCTCTTGCACAGGATGCACTGGTCCGGGGAGGATATGAGGTCTTCCCCGGACCAGTTTCTGACGTTCTTGAGTGAGCGTCATTTTATAGCCAAACAACCTCAGGCCGATACCGGAGGCATCGGCAAATGTTGCTTCAGGGGCGCCCGCTTGTGACCTGGAGATTCTCCGGCAGGGTTGTGGCGGAGCAGTGATCACTATGGCTGTGCTCGGGCTACTTCGGCCGGTAACTCGCACCTTCGGGCATTTGCAAATCACTTGAACGAGGTTCAGAAGAGCGGAGAGATCAGCCGGTTCATTAAGCAATTAGCCAAGACACATCTCCTGATCTGTGACGAGTGGGGTATGTGCCTTTGGATAAGGCCGGATCCAAGCTTCTGTT
>DMOT01000294.1 GCA_003456765.1 Bacillota bacterium | reverse complement strand
TTCAGATGGGTATAAGAGACAGGCTTCACATCGACGATCTCAGCGCCAGACAGGCCCAATAGTCCGAGAAGATCATCTAGGTCCTTCACTTTGTATTCGATAAAGCCAAGATTCTCCGCAGCAGTGGCTGTGAGGGTAAGTATCTTACCGCGCTCGATCACGCCGGGAATCTCGACGTCCGCATCTACCATCGCCCCGGCCACTATCGGATCCCTGTTGCGGAGCTCTGCTGTTGCTTCAAACTCCGCGCGCACTGCAGAGATGTATTTTTCTTCTTTGGGCCTCGTCTCAGCGGCGCCCATAGAGCTCCCGATCTTCATACCGATATCGTCGCAGGCTATGGCAATGAGAGCACCTGCAGACCATGCCCTTGAGTTGACGTAGGCTATGGTCCTTACTTCGGAAGAAATGATGGCGTCACGCATCTTGAGTGCGGCATCAACGTACCCTCCTGGCGTATCGATATCGATAATGACGGCATCTGCCCGGGCCTCAGCAGCCTCACGAAGCCCTCGCGACATGAACGACGCTAGCCCGTGCTCGATCTGTCCTCGAAGGGGAATAACATAAACCCTGGGGTTTGCAGCACATGTCTTGCATGGCATGAGCAGTGTCAATGCAAACAGCGCCAAGACGAATGCTCCTGTTACGCCTCTTCTCGCTTTCAAGCAGGAGTCCCTCCCCTCTCAACACAAATTGACCATGAAAACCTATAGCGCATCGCCTGTTGTCTCCAGCATCTCCCTGGCAATGCTGTTGACCAACTTCCCGTCCGCACGCCCTTTCAGTTTAGGCATTACGATTCCCATCACTTTCCCGATATCGCGGGGCTCTGCCGCGCCGGTTTCAGCAATAGCCTCTGAGATGATCCGCCTTATCTCATCCTCAGAAACCTGCCGGGGAAGGTATCCCATGATAATATCCATCTCGGCCCGCTCTGCATCTGCCGCATCGAACCGGCCCACCTTCTCATATTCCTCTATCGAGTCGCGCCTCATCTTCGCCTGCCTTGCCATGACTTCGATCTCTTCCGTGTCAGACAGGGACGAGCCCTTCTCTAATTCAGCATTCTTCAGCCCGGCTAGAGCCAGCCTTATTACGGATTTCCTTACTTTATCTTTGGATTTCATCGCCGCCTTGAGGTCTTCCCTCAAGCGCACTGTAATCGACATGACAATCACCATCCTGAACGTCTCAGCACCTTGATTATATCATTAGGCCGTTCCTCTTGAAACAGAAGGCATTTTTCCCGATTGCCGTCAGGCTCGAGGCCGAGGCGAAGTCATGGTTGTACCTTGCCTTTCCACTCTCAAGTTTACCTCCGGAACTATCCGTAACGTCTTGAAGAGATCATGCCATCTAGGGGCGAGTTCGCGTTCCCAAGTCTCGTATGCAACCTGCCTTCTCACTGCCTCCCCAATGCCCAGAATGTCAGACCCAAGCCGCGTCTGCGCCGCCTCTATCAACGACTTCATCTCCCTCTCAATCTGCTCTGACAGACCTCGGTTCAAGTCTCGAGTAGCCTCCAGTGCGACGAATTGTTCTTCCGATGTCACTTCCCTTATGTATACGCGGCCGGTTACCTTTATTCGAACCTCCGCCCCGGGCAAGCTCGTTCCGGTCATCTCTCCCCTGGGCGGAAGCTTCAGCTCTGCCCGGGAGTGCAGCACCTGCACTCCGACTCTACCACCATCGCGACCTGCCACTTCGTGGATGAATGAATACTCCTTCAGCTTGTTCCTGGCCATGAGGACCATTGCGGTCTCTACAGGAGTGAGCCACCCTACCATCGAGTCGCCATGAAGCGCGGCGCATCCGCCTATCGCCAGATCGTCCTCGGCTGGCTTTCCCTGCCCGTCTCCCTCCTCAACTCCCTGCCCCTCCGTGCTTCCCTGCTTCTGGCCCTGGCCGCCGCCCTCTTCTGGAGACTCCGCCTTCACCAACCCTACTCTGGCCAGAATCGGCTGGTCACCGGGCTCCTCCCATGTGCTCATGAGATCTCTAAACCTGGATTGTGGTGCTATTGAAGAGAGTGTTGCGTGCCGCATCAAGTCGTTGATGTAGGCTGATGCCATGCTTTGCTGTTCTGCCTCAACCTCGAAAACCTTGCTGACAGGATCTGATGTCACCACCACCCATGAGTTGTAGCGGAATTGCGAGTCTCTGGCCATAAAATCCAGAATTGGTCTCAGGTCTCCCCTGGCAATCGTCTCCCCGATAACTAGCACCCTCACATGCCCCCGGAACAGTGTCTTTGCCGACTTGGCTTTCAGCACCGACATAGCTTCCATTATTGTGCTGCCTGTCGCAGAACCAAGCCAGCTGGGGAATCCGCCCTCCGCCTCCGGGGCAGAAGAAGGGAGAGCCATCTGAACCCATACGGTAATCCGACCATCGTCCGATTCATCCACGCCCATTCCCATGACGAATCCTGTGTTGTCGATATCACGCGCATCCCAACAGCCGCTGAAGAAGAAGACCAACGCGACGCAGAGCATGCAGGCCAGGGCAATCGTGAGCCATTCCATTACAGGCAGGCTGTAGGACTCCGACGATTCAGCGTGACGTCTACTCCGTGTTCCCATTCTCTCTA
>DMOT01000295.1 GCA_003456765.1 Bacillota bacterium | reverse complement strand
CAGAATACCGCGAGCAGATCATTGGGGTTCATGGTACTCGGGATATTGGCGTTAGTCCACACACCGAGGCTGCTTCCGAAGGTCAGATACCCGTTGGAACATATTGCGATCTGCGATTTGTTCTGACCGTAGAACGGGAACTCGAACGGCAGGTCGACTACGACGCCATTGTCGTCTGCCAGTGTAACCTGGGTTCCTATGGGCCTTATGTCTTCCCATTCAGGAGGCTCCATGCCGGGCTGATCGGTGTCGAGCCAGAAGTAGCCATACTCGTCAGGCCCGCCCTGGCCCAGCCTGGCCTCGCCTGATGCATCCAGCTTCCCGACCAGCATGACGTTTACACTGTACTCAAGCTCGCCAAGCCCCGTGTTGCTGACGGTGACTTCGCGAGTCTCTTCTTCTCCCCACCAAAGGTCAACGTGGATTTCATCTGGATCCACGCCTATTTCGGGCGGGAAGAAGACCTTGATTGTGAGGGATGCCGTCGCTTCCAGGCCTTCGTCGTCAACCACGTGGAACGTGGCTGTGTAATCGTCTTGCTCCTGATACGTATGGACAGCATTGAACTCATGTACCGGCTCGCTTCCGTCGCCAAAGTCCCACCACATATCCACGATCTCGCCGTCAGGCGACATCGCAGAAGCTGTGAATGTGACCTCAAGCGGCGGAGGGCCGAATCTGGGCTGGGCATCTATCGATGTTATTACGGGCCCGCCCAATTCGAGGATCGCTGCCCCGAGGTTGAGTCTGCCGTTGCTTACGACTTTGCCCTCGTAGGCAGGTTTGACATCAACAGAGCCGAGGATGATGTCCTTCACTGTCGGCTCTCCCGGTGTCCACCCAGGCGCGCCTGGATAGAGCGCTACGCCTGGCCGCAGCGAATGTACTAGGGCTGCCGCTCCTGATACATGAGGTGTTGCCATGGACGTGCCGTAGAAGAAATCGTATGCCTCACCAGGCTCTGTTGGCGGAGGATCCGGCGGAATGGTGGAAAGGATGTATCCGCCCGGCGCGTACAGGTCCACGCTGGTCGGACCCCAGCACGTGCTCCACCAGCCAGAGTAGTTACAAGGGGTGTCGTTCTGCATCATCGCAGCTACGGATATGATATTGTCACTGTCGTAGCTAGATGGGTAGTGCGGGTTAATGTCGGTGTTGTCTCCGCTGTTGCCGGCGGCGCACGACACGATGGCGTGCGTCGCTTCGATGGCGTCCTTAAGCGCCTGGTTGTAGCCGCCTCCGCCCCAGCTGCAGCTTATGACCTTCGCGCCCTTGTTGGCCGCGTAGTTGAAAGCCAGAATAGCATCGGAGGTGTATCCTCCGTCGGGGCCGAGGAACTTGAGAACCATGATCTTGATATTCCAGTTGATGCCGGCGACACCCATGGCGTTGTTCGTGAGAGCGCCGATGGTACCGGACGTGTGCGTTCCGTGCTCGTCATTGAGGTATCCATAGCTGTCACGTTCACCCGGATCCCATACGGAATTGTCGCCATTGAACCAGTCCCATCCCCAGATGTCATCGATGTACCCGTTTCCGTCGTCATCGACGCCGTTGCCGGGGATTTCATCCGGGTTGACCCAGATATTTGGCGCAAGGTCCGGATGGTAGATATAGCAGCCTGTGTCTATGATGGCCACTAATGTTTCTTCAGATCCGGTGTAGATTCCCCATGCTTCCGGGGCGTCTATGTCGGCGTCATCTACAGGATCTCCTGACATCCTGGGATCCTTGAACTGGCAGTTATCGTTATGCAGGCCCCACATCTTGTTGAATTGGGGATCATTAGGGATAATCGGGGCATCACCGTACACCTGGTCTTTGTAGCGGATGTAGTCCCGCTCCGCGTAGAGTATGCCGGGCGCCCTGCCCAGCCTGTCTATTGCTGTATCAGGGCTTGCACCCTCAGGAAGTTCCACTATGCCGATCCTCAAGTCATGGGGGAAGTTAGCGCTGGCTCCGAAGTCCGCAATTTCCGCCACGGAGTATCCGAGAGCAGCGATGGATTGACTTGCGGCTTCCGAAGACACGGCATCAGAGAACCGTACGATTATCCTGCTTGGGTGGTATGCGTCTGGGCCTCGCTGCCATCCTCCTCGCAGTGATTCAGTGGGCGCTCCTTGCGCCACGCCGGCTATTACTGCAAGGCTTAGAGCCAGTGAGATGATGAGCAAGGCAATCCGCTGAGTTTTTAGCCAGTGGCTTTTGGCCATATGCCGATTGCTCCCCTTTCTATGGTGATGATTTCATGGCCCATACTGACAAGAACCTGAACTCGACATTGGAATTCCAGTAACGCTTGTCGTTCTTGACCACCCCCTCGCGAGCGACATTTGGAAATGTCATGAGTGTTTGAGAATCAATTCTCGTGTGGGCTTATTGCGCCGCCCGCACACCCCTAGATACGACACTGTCGGTACATATTCCTGCCATTTATGGATAATTATGATAAAAAGCGAACTGTGCAAGACCTCGCGGAGATTTGCTCCATTTGCATGTATGGCGCTATCTTGCAAAAACTCCGGAAGGATTCCAGCAAAAAAAGTGGAACAAGTAAACGGCTCGTCCGATGGCTGGCTTGCTCTTCGTACAATAAAACAGTGGTCTTGGCAGGGTGGGTGGTGGGGGCTGGCTGAGGCAGCGGACTGGTTGCCGAAAATGCTTGATAGGGAGCGTCAGTGATGTCAGTCGCAAGTCATGAAGACGGAACAAGGGCTATTTCAGAAGATGAGGGCAGAGATGTTGCTGTGTCGAAGCAAGGGGCATCTACGCGTGGCGGAATGCGTATTGAAGCCGACTCGCTTGGTAAGAGAGAAGTGCCCGTCGACGCGTACTACGGAATACAGACTCTTCGCGGACAAGAAAACTTCAGAATCACTGGGCTTTCGGTGCACCCAGCGCTTATCCGTGGCCTCGTCATGGTCAAGAAGGCTACTGCGCTGGCCCATGCCGAGCTGGGCCAGATTCCGAACCACATTGGCCAGGCCATAGCCAGGGCTGCAGATGATGCGCTGGCAGGAAAGTTTGACAGTGGTTTCATTCTGGATCCGATTCAAGGCGGAGCAGGAACTTCGATCAACATGAATGTCAATGAGGTTCTTGCCAATAGGGCGATAGAGATTCTTGGTGGAGTGAAGGGCGACTACTCTGTGGTAAGTCCTTTGAATCATGTTAACATGGGGCAGTCAACCAACGACGCGGTGCCCACCGGGGCGCGGGTTGGTCTGCTCACACAGCTCAAGGGTACACTTGGAGGATTGGACAGGCTTGCAGACGCGCTTGAGGCAAAGTCGGATGAGTTCAAGGATGTCGTGAAAATGGGAAGAACCCATCTGCAAGATGCTGTGCCGATTACAGCAGGCCAGGAGTTCGGGGCCTGGGCGAAGGTGATCAGGCGCGATATGAAGAGGATTGAAGCGGCCAGTGAGGATCTTCACATCATCAATCTGGGAGGAACGGCTGTAGGCACTGGGTTGAATGTGGATATACGTTTCATACACCTGGTTTGCGAGAAGCTTTCAGAAATAAGCGGCTATCCTTTTCAGACTGCAGAAGACCTGGTGGACTGCACACAGAACGTGGATGTGTTCGCCAATCTCTCATCATGCATGAAAGTGTGTGCCGTCAACCTCTGCAAGATAGCTAATGACATGAGGCTCTTGGCCTCCGGGCCGATAGCAGGCTTTCACGAGCTGCTACTTCCTCCCGTGCAGCCCGGTTCATCAATAATGCCTGCTAAGGTCAACCCGGTAATACCCGAAGTTGTGAACCAGGTCGCATTTCAGATCCTCGGCAACGACCTGTCGGTGACCATGGCTGCCCAGGCAGGCCAGCTTGAGTTGAACGTGTTCATGCCAGTGCTGCTTTTCAACCTGTTACAGTCTGCGGACATACTGGGGAACGCGGCAAGAACCTTTGCAGACCGGTGTGTAGTTGGCATAGAGGTGAACAGGGAGCGCTGCCTCACCATGGTTGAGACCAACATCGGCGTCGTTACAGCGCTGGTTCCGTATCTAACGTACCAGGTTGCTACCGATGTGGCCAAGGAGGCCCAGGCTACTGGCAAGACTGTGAGAAGCATCATCCTGGAAAGAGGCCTGCTTTCGGAAGGGCAGCTTGACCATGTGCTTTCACTCAATCATCTGACACGTCCCAGCGGGATCGACGGCTAGTCGCCTGCATAAGCCGTGTAGGACTAGCCTCTCAGGAGAGGGCTCCAGACAAGAGTCGCTGACTGGAAGGGCAGACGGTGTTGCGCCCTGCTTATTGGGCCTGCCCTCTGCCAGACGGACTCATTTTCGGGGCCCTCTTTGTCATTCGGCCACCTCATGCACTTTGATGAGGTTCGTCGTTCCTGACATGCCTACTGGAACCCCGGCCGTGATCACTACTGTGTCACCCTTGCGGACGAAGCCAGCTTCCTGCGCCTTTTCCACAGCAGTCGTGATCATTTCGTCAGTTGTGGTAATGTCATGCCCTTGCACGGGATAGACTCCCCACACCAGGTTGAGGATCCTGGCAGTCTGTTCATCTGTGGCAACAGCCACAATCGGAGTTTTGGGCCTGTGCTTGGCTATCATCCGTGCTGTCCATCCTGATTTGGTTGATGTGATGATAGCGGCAGCTCTCAATTCTGTCGCGATTTGAACCGTGGCATAGCCTATAGCGTCAGTAGTTGTTACTGATGCACTTACCCCGCGTTGAACCTGAATATCTGTGAAATGCCCGGCAGTCTCAGTGCGCGCAACAACTCTGGCCATGGTAGACACCGACTCAACAGGGTACTTGCCGCTGGCAGTCTCTCCGCTGAGCATCACGGCATCCGTCCCGTCCAGAACGGCATTGGCTACATCGCTGACTTCGGCTCGGGTGGGATGAGGATTTCTGATCATAGAGTCCAGCATTTGAGTGGCGGTGATAACTGGTTTGCCGACCCTGCGGCACTTCTGTATCA
>DMOT01000011.1 GCA_003456765.1 Bacillota bacterium | reverse complement strand
ATGTCGTACGCCACCTGAAATACGAGGGGCAATTCTGTCTCAACCGGCAAGAACTTGCCAGCCTTGCGCACTTCCACCACAACCGAACCAGGAACAACATCAGTCTGGCCTAGATCGTAGAGGCGCCTGCGCACATAGGAGTCAGCCCTTGCATCCAGGACTGTGACGCCGACTCCATCCTCAGTGCCGGCAACTATGTAAGCGTGATGCGACAGCAGGTCATTGAGAAAAGCCGCCTCGGTTTCGCTCCCGTAGACGAACGGGTATCTCTTCTGGTTACCGCCTGTCAATCCATGTTCGGAGTTGTAGGACCGTATCGCAGACTGTATTTGACCCCGCAGAATACTCCGTATTTCAGAGCGCAGAGCCAGCATCTCGTCAGAGGAAGAGACCGACACGAACTGCCCGGTAGCCAGAGGCACTTTGCTGCCGGCGGACAGTCCCCCGCGACCCGCAGGATCCTCAATATACAAGTAGCCCAGATCCCATAGGTTCAAAGTCTCCTCCAGGCTTCTGCCTTCTCCGGGTTCATGCTCGTCATCATACCGTATCCAGCAACCCATGAAATCCGGGTCATACGGCTCCGACAAGAAGTAGTACTCCATGCCATCCCAAGATGCCGAAAGCCCAGAGGTTGAAGGCGAGGGGCCATAAGGAGCCTGCGGCTCATATACTATGGTCTCCTGGGCCGTATTACCCTGGAATGTCTTCTTTGCAGCTATTCCTTGCACTCGCCCGAATGTGGCTCCTACCGCAAACCTGGGGAACTGGGCACTCAATTCAAGGCCCCGCAAGCGCGCAGAATACGAAGTATAAGGGTTTTGACTTCTGAAGGAAAGACCCCCAAAGCGGCCCTTCAGAGGATCTCCGTCAAGCCTGAGCTCCATCACCTGAAGATTGCCGTCTTTGCGATTATCAAGGTTGGCGGAGATAGTCAGTCCCGGCGCCACCTGGCCACGCACGTTGAGCGATAAGAGCTGCATCAGCTCAAAGCTGCCAGAAGAATATCCGGTTCCCAGAAGGGCCGAAGGATCGCCCCATGCAGACCTAAGCTTGAACTCAACATCACCGCCTATTTTGAGGGGAGCTTCTTGATTCTCCGCGGCACAGACGTGCCCTGCGGGCGCTCCAAGCAAGACTACGGCTGCCACCGCAGCCGCAAACAGCATTAGCAGGAAGGGATGGCATCCACCCGACCTGCGCCTTCTACAGCAGAAGGCCTCCATCCCCATCACCTCCAGCACCGCCCGCGCAGATCAACTGCCCGGCATTATTGCCCGTCATCTGCAGGGAGATGGTAGTATGGGCTTCTCTGCCCCAGATGCCTACTTCAACAAAAGAAGAGGGTCCCCTGCACAACTGTGAGGGGACCCAGCTCTGACTTCACTAGAACGACATGCCCAAAGACAGCCAGTGGGAATCCGGCAGCGCAGTATGCATCTGATAGGCGTAATCAATCGTGAAGTTCTGGACTGAGAAGCCGGCTCCAGCCGAGAATCTCATGTCTCCGTCTTGAGCGAAAACGCCCCCTGCTCTGACTGCCAGCGCGGGTATGACCTGATACTCCACGCCCACGTGCCCCTTCGTGCTTGTGATGTCGAAGTCCGCAGCTACCGTCAACTTTGGAATAGGCTTCATCGACGCGCCGATGACGAATACCGGATCAAACTTGTCGGTGTGGCCGCTATCGTACCTGGCTGTTCCGACAAGGTTGCGGGCAACCGCTCCCAGCTTGAATCCTTCTATCCACGGCAGGTCAATGAGGGCTCCAATATCTCCTGGGAGGCCGAACCCGTCATTGTCGAGGATCGTTTGGGAGTAGAGCTTGAGCGAACCGCCAATCGAGAACATCCCGAATTTCCGCGCATATCCGCCCATCACGGCGCCCTCACGGTAGCCGAACTCATCGATCGGGTTGCCGTACTCGTCCTTCTCCGTTACTGTCGACATCAGGCCGATTATGCCGGCCCCAACGTTCTTCTGGGCATAGCCCGCACCGATATAGTTTCCGGCTCCATACAGCGTTGAGAACAAGGAGGAAACCTTGTGCCCTTCTACGCCTGCAAGCCCTGCCGGGTTGTAGTAGATCGTATTGCCATCATCGACGACGGCAACGAAAGCCCCACCCATTCCCAGGGCTCGCGCTCCCATCCCTATATCGAAGATGGCTGCCGTCCCAACAGGATCCTCTGTCGCAGCATGTGCGGCCGGCGCCAATGCGGCAATTGCCATCGCCACCAGGGCGACCATTACGAACCAACTACTCAGTTTCTTCTTCATGATGTCACCCCCAAAATTAGCGGCTGATGACAAGCCGCATGATGTCGGACTTTACCCCGTCTTCTGTGACCATGAAGCAAAGGTACAGCCCGTTTGCGAGTGGCTTGTCAGCCTTGTCCACGAGCGGCCATGAGTAGAGGATCTCTCCCTCTCCCACTGTGTCGGAGAATACGAGCCTTCCGGCCACATCGTAGACATAGAGTGTCGCTTCTCCAGAAGCGTTGATGTAGAAGTTGACCACGTCGGATGCTGGGACCGGGCCTGCCACAAACGAATTGGGTGCCGCGTTGATCACCACGAGCTCCCCGCTTATGGCTTCACCGTAGGTGCCATATTCATCGCATGCACGAACCCTCACACGGCAAGGACCGCTCCTAGGCGCCGTGCTCACGTCCCATGTGTACTCTCCGTCATTTTCAAGTCCCGTTGCAAACGTCGTCCAGGTTGCCCCGTCATCGAACGAGCAGGCAAGCGAGATGGTCAGCTCCGCATCCTCCGGATGAATTGCTGCCCACTTGACGTTATTCTCACCATACCACTCGTCTCCGCTGACAGGAGCAAGAACCGCGACATCAGGCTCCACCCCGAGCCAATCAAGGGTGGCTCCCATCAAGATCATCGGAATCGTCAGCGGTTCCGATTCTGGCGCCCCATTCTCCGCTACAGACACGACGGGAACTTCATCCGGTATTGCCTCGAACATGAAAGCGAAGAAGGTCAAGCGATGCTCGCCTTCGTATCGGAGAGCGCAAGGTTTGCCGTGATCATTTATGAACACGGGCACTGCGCCTTCTCCAAGCTCGATCGAGTCGGTTCCATCCACGAAGCCGGTGAAGTCAAGGGTAATCTCAAGTCCCTCGGAAATGGGATCTCCAGCAACTCCCCTCACCTTGGTGGTACCGACATCATCTTCCTTGCCGACAACATGCAAATAGTTGCGGGCAAAGTCACTCTCTTCCGGATCGAGCACCCATTACCTCAGGGCCCATCAGGAAGAGCCGTCCGCCCTTGTCAAGCAGGTCAGCTACGACAGACTGCTCTGCGTCGTCCAGGTATCCATACTGGCCGCAGTTCCACATCACTCTGAACTGCTCAAGACCGGCCTTTGCGCCGCCATTGCCCATGACGTCTGAAGGCTCCACCATGACAAACGGCTTCTTCAATCTCGTGAGGAGATCCTCGAAGTAGCCTTCAGTATCGGGCGCGCTCTCGTCATCATCTACGAAGACGACGCTTCCTGCCTCGAGCACAATCACACAAAGCTCGGCACCTGCGACCTCGCCTTCAGCGTCTGTAACCCACAGTGTCGGCCAGTAGACGCCTGGCTCTGCATAGGCATGCGTTGCCTTGGCCGTTTGAGCCATGGTTCCATCATCGAAGTCCCACAGATAGGCTATTCCGCCATTCTCCAGAGGATCGGGATCGTGTGCTTCGCCCACGAAGACGATGTCCTGCGTAACCTCGGCAAAGTAAAGGCTAGCCTCTGCCTTGTCGATCGCAGGCGGAATATTGATGTCGCCCATCAGGTACTCATATATCTTCGTAAGCAGATATGGTGTGGTATTGACATCTGGTTCCCCTGCATCATAGCCATCCCATGCATACATCAGCGAAGACCATGGAGATGACATGTACACCATCCTGTAAGTATCGTCTGCATATCGCAGACCCAAGGCTCCCGGAAGATCCATGATCACAGGTTCCTCATCATCGTCTTCCGTAAGGTCCCACGCGCCTGTCAGGATGGGTCTGGAAACAAGATCAGGAGCAATGAGGTCATCTCTGCCAGTCTGCACCTGGTACTCCAGCTCTATCCCGTCGGTTATGGGATCTCCCTCGACGCCCTTGTAGATGTCTATCGGTATGTTGACTCCATAAGCGCCCATCATGTGCAGGTAGTCAGAGCCGAACCAATCCAGGCCCATATCCCCCAGGTAGTCCGGGGCTGCAAGGAACACTCTACCGCCATTGTCCATGAAGGTCGCCAGGAACTCCTGGTCGAAAGGAGAGACTACCTCATAGCGCGTGAACCCGGTATCCCAGAAGATAGGGCTTTCCACTGCAGTCTCGGACAAGCCGAGCGGGTATCTGGTGTTGACCGTCACATACGG
>DMOT01000111.1 GCA_003456765.1 Bacillota bacterium | reverse complement strand
ACCCATAGAAGACGTATGAGTGTGGGATCAACATTTACATAGTTAGCCAGTCCACCACAGACTCCGCCTAACATTCGATCACGAACAGACCTGTACAGTCGCCTCTGCATTATGCCGATACCTCCATAGCCCGACGCCTTGCTCTATTCGAGAAATAGGCGCAGAATCCCTTCACTGCTCACCGCCGAGCCCAGCCTCGCTTAGCTCACTCCTGAAACTCCGGCATGCAAGGTTCACTCGACGCTTATCTCAACTTCATCCCCATCTTCCTCTTTTACATGAATCAGCTTGCCCTCGGCCCCCTCGCGCACTGCCTCCAGAATCGTGTCAAGGTCCATATTCTGATCTGATAACGCCCCCATAACGTCGCCGGGCACGAATCTCATCATCACTTTTGCAAGGGATAGAGGAATGTTCAGGTTGACCTTTGAACCATCTTCATCCTTGACGCGAATCCTCAGGAATCTAGGGCTCCGCCTAGGGCTCGCAGCCGACCGCATGCGCTCGTCTCCCTCGTTCATGGCATCCAGAATCTTCTGGGCTTCATCAACTGACAGCTTTCCGTCGCGCACCATCTCTAGCACCTGCTTTCTCTCCTGGTCCACTAAACCACACCTCCTTTGACTCTCACTTTTCATCTAAGGTAAACGCAGGGCTTCGCACAGGATCTGCGCCGTCATGTTCTAGCGGGATTCGATGCTTATAAACCCGTTCGCAGCACGGGCATCAACCTTGACTTTGGCGCCTCCATCCTCAAGCCCACTAACTCCGGCCAGAGCAGTGACCTTCCTGCCAATTCCAGCGGGAGACCTTAGGTCAGAGCAAACCTCCGCACCTTCATCCAACACTCTAATTGCGCCATTAATGGTCTCCGCGTTCACCTCGTATGCTACGCCGGGCCGGTTCAAAGTCGTAATCCGTATACTGCCATTGCTGGTCCTTACCGTCAAATGCCCTTCGGATTCGTAGTCAAGCGTAGTTGCCACACGTCCGTTGACGCTCTCTATGCTTGCATCGCCCAGGTGCCCCGAAGCCGTCACAGCTCCATTACTGGTCGCAGCGGTGAGCCTAGAAGCTCTTATGGAATCCAGCGCTATGCGCCCATTAGATGAGCGCGCATCGAGAGAGCCTCCATTGACGTTTTCGAGGGTAATTGACCCGTTTCTGGCCTTTGCAAGTATATCGTATGTCCGATCTTTCGGAAAATAAGCCTCTATCGACAGCGAGTCCACGATCAACTTGTCGTCACAGTGTATGCTCGCTTTTCCGTCGCTTGTGATAAGGCGCACTGCAGAGGCAAGCTTTCTCTCGGCTTCTTCCTCAGAATCCGCGCCCACCACTCGGGCCCTGGCTACAACGTGGTACCCAGGCTTATCCCAGGCCGCTACCTTTATGCTCCCATTTCTGGTCGCAAAATCGATGGCTCTTATGTCGAGGCTGCACACGTCCTCTTTGAAGCACCTCTCCACAGAAACGCCGCGATAACCCCACCCAAAACCTCCGAACAATGACTCCATGGCCCTCGACAGACGGCCGGGAAGCTCCTGCCCGGCATCTACCATTTCGGTAAAGACCTTGGACAGTCTTTCAGGGAAACCCTCCGTAGAGACCGAATCGGCGTCTGTACGCTGAGCTTCGCTCACAGTTTCCGTTTCGCCTTCCAGCGCGGCCAGGAGCTGCTCCGCTTCCTCCACCGTGATTTTCTTCTCCGCCAGCAGATTGAGGACGATCCTTATCTCCTCGCCCATCGACCAAACCTCCCCGTTATGGCTGATCACCTATTTTCCCTTCAGTTGGCGCACTGCATCATCTGCATTTATCTCGCCTTTTGCAAGGGACTCAATGATCTCCTTGCGCCTGGCCGCAGCCTCCTCAGCATCATCCTCAGAATCATCAACCGCATATCCCAACGCGCCAATCACAGTATCAAGCCTATTTCGAACTGTCGGATAGGAGATTCCAAGCTCCTTCTCGACTTCCTTGATATTGCCCCTGTTCTTGATGAACACCTCTACAAAACTCTTCTGCTCCGCAGTGAGCTGGCAGAACTTGCAGGTATTGAAACGGCCCTCTATCACAGTTTCGCAGTTCCTACATGTCAACCTGGTCACATCCAGAACTTCGTCGCAAACGGGACATCTTCCCAACGCCTCTCTTCTTGCCATGCCAGCACCCCCTCTTGCCGTTCTGCTTAATATTATAAAGCCGCTTATTAAGAATGTCAATATGGTTATCAATAATCTTTTATGGCCAGTGAGCGCGCAGGCGCTGCCCAACCGTCGTCATGCACTGAGCCTATGCCTGGTAGAGAGGGTTTCCTCCGCCCACGCCCAGTATCACCTGCTCCATGGCGAGTAAAGCTACTTTGAGAGGAAGCCCTCCCCCGTAGCCTGTCAGCCTGCCCCCGGCGCCTACCACACGATGGCAGGGAATGACCAGGGGCAACGGATTGGCTCCAACGACGGCACCTGCAGCCCTGGCAGCCTTAGCATGCCCGGCGAAAGCAGCAAGTTCTCCATATGTGGCGACTCTTCCAGGAGGTATTCTTGTCATGCCCAACACCACATTCCGGGAAAAGTCGCTTC
>DMOT01000161.1 GCA_003456765.1 Bacillota bacterium | reverse complement strand
CCTGGCGGGCCGACCATGATGAGATTGTGTCCGCCGGCAACTGCAATCTTCAATGCGCGCACTGCAGCTGCCTGACCCAGCACCTGTGCGAAATCAGGGCCAGAGTGCACATCTTCGGCGGCCTCTTCAGGTGCTGGAGGCGGCTGTGGCGGTATGCCTGTTATGAGAAACTTCACGACCTCTCCAAGGCTCCGGGCAGCCACTACTGAAACCCCGGAGATACACATAGCCTCGTTGGCATTCCCTGCAGGTACCACAATGACCTCGCTCCCTGCTTTTCGTGCCCCGGCGCACGCCGGAAGTATCCCTCGAACCGGCCTTATGATCCCCTCAAGGGAAAGCTCGCCTACAAGGGTAACCCCGCGAAGCCCCCCCTGAGGTGCCTGGCCCGAGGCAGCCAGTATCGATACGGCTATTGGAAGATCGAGCCCCAAGCCTACCTTTCGCACATCAGCCGGGGCAAGATTCACAGTAATCCTGGAAAGCGGAAACTCGTAGCCGGAATTCCTTATGGCAGCCCTTACACGCTCCCGTGATTCTCTGACCGTCGAATCAGGCAAGCCTACGATGTCAAAGGACGGAAGACCTCGAGCAAGGTCACATTCGACCATCACCGGCATCCCAGTTATGCCCTGTAGGGCGCATCCTCTCGCCGCAGAGAGCAACAGCATCCCTCCAATTGATGTCAGGATATTGCATTGCGGATATGGGACAGGTTGGGCTCGGTCAGCCCGTAGGGGCCCAATCCGGACGCCCTTATCGCCACCACATCCACACGCACAGTAGCACCGCCATGGATCGCGGAGATTCTTGACGCAAGCTGGTAGAGCGAACGAACCTTGGACGAGCTTATCTGCTCCTCAGGCAATCCGAACCCCTCTGAAAGCCGTGTTTTCACTTCTATGACCACCAGAACGTCACCGTCCATGGCAAGAATGTCAATCTCGTTTCTTCCAAGGCGCAGATTGCGGCCCAAAACCGCGTAGCCCAGGCTCTCCACATATGCGCAGGCAAACTCCTCGCCTGCCCTGCCAACAGCTTGCGAACTCATTTGCGCACCTCACCTGAGTTCATGTTCTACCACCTCTCCTCCATTTCCTCCCACTATAGCAAAAATCACCCTTCCGGGCGATGCGCCATCACCTTGAGGGTGACTCCTATTCCAGCTTAACTCAACCCTGACTAGCCCACCCCATGAAAACTCCTTCTGTGCAGCGGGCACGGCCCAAAAACGGACAGTTTTCGTAGATGCTCAGGCGTAGGATATCCCTTATGCCTGTCAAAACCGTACTCCGGGTATGCGGTGTGCAACTCGCACATGAGGGCATCGCGAACAACTTTGGCCACTATTGAGGCTGCGGCAACAGACTCGCTCCTGGCGTCAGCATGGGCCAGCGCAACGGCTGGCAACTGCAGGCCGGGGAGATCCTTCCCGTCGACCAAAACCAAGTTGGGGACAACACAAAGCTTGCCCACAGCTCGCGCCATTGCGCGAAGTGAAGCCACCCGTATGTTAACCTCGTCGATCTCATCTTGCCAGGCTACTCCGACACTTACCTCGACGGCGGATCTCAGGATCTCGGCGAAGACCGTCTCTCTTTTTCTGGCCGAAAGCCGCTTTGAGTCATCTATCCCCAGAGGATGCTCCCCTTCGGGCAGCACCACGGCTGCCGCCCTAACAGGGCCAGCAAGGGGCCCCCTCCCGGCTTCATCCACGCCAGCAATGATGCGGAATCCGGCATCTCTCAAGGAATCGTCGAACACCACCAGACCGCTCACTTCACTTCACTCCTCTGCCGCGAAGCTCATGGCGACTCCAAAGTAGCACGGCCAAGCCTCCCCAACCTGAAATCCCGCACAACGATCTCAGCCGCCCTGGCCGTGTCGAACTTGCCTCCTGTTCTCATGCACCCGCGACTGCGTGCCACATGCTCCAACACCTCGTGAGGATCAGAGCACTCCTCGGGAACCCTGTATCTGCCGCGATAATCGCTAAGCCCCATACCATCCAGTCGTGCCACAAGGGCTGTCGCCAGCGGCTCTACCTCATATGTTGAGGCATCCAAACACCCGAGGGCCGCAAGAGCCGTCCAGACCCGATGGTCGCGAACACGCGGCGGCATGATACCAGGAGTGTCGAGCATCTCAAGGTCCCTGTCGATCACAATCCACTGCTTGGCCCGTGTAACTCCTGGATGATCGCCTACCTTTGCCCTGCTCCGCCTGGCGGCCCTGTTGATGAAAGAGGACTTGCCAACATTAGGAATACCCAGCACGGCGGTACGGAACCGCGCGCGCGAATGACGTCTTTCCCCACGGGGGTCTTCTCCCTCCCTCGCTGCGTCAATCGCGGCAGCAATAGCCTCTGGCACGCCCTCCCCTGTCCTGCAGTCAGCTGGGATTGCGCGAAATCCTTCTGCCAAGTAACGCTCAACCCAGGCTCGTGTAGTCGCCGGATCTGCCAGATCCGCTTTGTTCAGCACGACTACTCCAGGCTTGCCGCCGGTTATCTCCGACAATTCGATGTTTCTGGTAGACCGGGGAGCACGGGCATCGAGTATCTCAATGACCACATCGATCAGCTTCATACTCTGCTTGAGCTGGTCAACTGCTCTGGCCATGTGTCCCGGATACCAACTGAAACCCATGTCAATTCCTCCAAAAAGAAATATGGCCGGGTACGGAAAGCATCCGCCCCGGCGATGGGTGCTGTGATCACGGCGTGCCCGGCACGATAGCCATTTCGGATCCTGGAACATCAGGCACACCTGAATAAGATGGGTTCTTGCATGTTCTTATCTGGCCAAGAGGCCAGTACACAAGGAAAGCCTTCCCCTGGATACTGCTGTACGGCACCATGCCCACAGATTCATAGGTGCTGTCGTGACTGCAATTTCTGTTGTCACCCAGCACAAATACTCTCTTTGCCGGAACCAGGGCCGGACCATATTCGCCGATTGGCGGTTCGGCTATGTAAGGCTCAACAAGCCCCATGCCGCTTACATAGACCACACCTCCGGTGATCTCGACCAGGTCTCCGGGAAGACCTATTACCCGCTTTACAAACATCTGCCGCGGATTCTCCGGATAGCGAAACACGACAATATCCCCGCGCTCGGGTTCGCTGAATCTGTACACAAACCTGTTTACCAGGAGCCGCTCGCCATGGTGCAAAGTCGGCTCCATTGAACTCCCCTGGACCAAAAAGGATCTGGCAACGAACGTCATAATGAATGCCGCCAGAACAAGAGCAACGATAACCATATTGGCATATTCCACAATCATTGCCCTGGTCGAACCGGTCCTCCCGTTGTCATCACAACCATGAGCCTCATTCGGCCTGCGCCTACGCCCGCGATCGACGCCCTTCAGGCCAGCATCGCACCCCTTGCGGCTTGCGCCGGTATCAGCTCCGCCAGGCTCAGACCTCATTTTCTCCTCAGGAGGAACCTTCATCCGTTCCTGACCTCCTCGCGGCTACCAAGAACAAGGCGAGTTAGCAGGCATGGGGCACAACGCGAGAGTTCCACTAGGCCTGCCTCTTCTCCCTGATCCTGGCTCTGCGCCCGACACGGCCACGAAGGTAGTACAGTTTAGCTTTGCGTACATCTCCGTACCTAACTACCTCTATCTTGTCGATCTTGGGCGAATGAACCGGAAAGATCCTTTCGACTCCGATCCCAGATGAGATCTTCCTTACAGTAAATGACTCGGAAAGGCCGCTTCCGCTCCTGCCTAGCACAACTCCTTCGAAGACCTGGATGCGCTCTCGTACGCCTTCCACAACGCGAACATGAACTCTGACTGTGTCGCCAGCGCCGAAGTCAGGG
>DMOT01000250.1 GCA_003456765.1 Bacillota bacterium | reverse complement strand
GTTTCACACCGGCATATGATATGGCCCCATCTCGGATCCTCCGCTACAAGCTCAGCCTGCTTTTCTCTGGTCAATTCAGTGAATCTCAGCGGACGCTTGTGTATGGGATCGAAGTCAGGCTTTTCCTTCAACTCCAGGCCGGCATCTGACAGTATGTCGCGGACCATCTCAGCGATAGCCGGCGCTGCCGTCAGTCCCGGAGACTGTATGCCTGCTGCATTGATGAAGTTCGGCACGCCGGGCGATGCCCCTATCACAAAGTCGCCGCCTGGTTCTGCCACAGCGCGAAGCCCCGCGAAATTGGTGATGGCCTCACGCACCGGGAGGTTTGGCACTAGCTTCCTCGCGCCCTCCAGCACCTCGGCAAGTCCCGGAGCTGTCGTGGCATCGTCGCCCTTTTCACCTATGAGCACTGAGTTTGGACCGGCAAGTAAGTTGCCGTCGACTGTAGGAGCAACCACAATCCCCTTGGAAAACTCAGTAGGCACGGGAAAGAGCGGTCGGTTCGCAATGTAGGACACCCTCTTGTCAAACAGGTAGTACTCTCCGCGCCTGGGGGTAACCCGGAAGTCATCCCGACCTGCCATTCGCTCTACGTCATCAGCCCAAATCCCCGCGGCGTTCACAGCAAACCTGGTATCTATGGAGATATCAGGGCAATGCACTGTCGTCACCCGACCGTCGTAGACGTCTATGCTTGTCACCGGGGAATCGAGCATTACTTGCGCCCCGTTGTGGACTGCGTTTTCCGCATAGGCTATAGCCAACTCCCACGGGCAGGTTATTCCGCCTGTCGGAGCCCAAAGCGCGCCGACTGCCCCGGGATTCACATATGGCTCAAGCTCGAGTATCCGCTCTCTGGAGATAACTTCAAGCCCTGCCACACCGTTCTTCTCTCCCTTAGCCTTGAGCTTTCGGATGTACGGCATCTGGCCTTGATCAAGTGCAACTACCAATGAGCCGGTGTTCTTGTAGAGCACTCCAAGTTCTGCGCAAACCTTTGGATAGAGAGCATTTCCAGCCAGATTGAGCCTGGCCTTCAAGGTGCCGGGCTCTGCATCATAACCGGCATGAACAAGAGCTGTGTTGGCCTTTGTAGTGCCAGAGGCTACATCCGATTTCTTCTCAACAAGCACAACGCTCACATCATACCGGGAAAGCTCGCGGGCTATGGCAGTTCCCACAATCCCGGCCCCGATAACAACAACATCTGCTGCAATCCTTCTCGATACCGCCATGTCGTTACCCTCCAGAATTCCTCACTTCAGCAGGGAGCAACACTCTGCTCCCATTTGCGCGAACGCTCCACTGCCCTCTTCCAGCCTCCGTAGAGCTTCTCGCGCTCCTCAAGGCACATGCCTGGCGCAAACTCTCTGTCAAGCTGCCAGGTGCAAGCCATCTCATCCTGCCCGTCCCAAAAACCTACGCCCAGCCCGGCAAGGCACGCAGCACCCAGCGCCGTCGTCTCTACTACCTTAGGCCTGCTTACAGGAACTCCTAAAATGTCCGACTGGAACTGCATCAAAAAGTCATTCTCGACGGCTCCCCCGTCCACCTTGAGCTGGCGCAGCTCTATCCCACTGTCTGCAGTCATGGCTTCAAGCACATCGCGCGTCTGATAGCAGATTGCCTCAAGCGCCGCCCTGACTATGTGCTCGCGCTCTGTCCCCCGAGTGATACCCACAATCGTTCCGCGCGCAAAAGGATCCCAATGGGGAGCGCCAAGCCCCACGAAGGCAGGAACCAGATAGACGCCACCAGTATCGGGCACACGGCTCGCGTATTCCCCAGACTCAGCTGCAGAGTTGATTATGCGGAGGCCGTCTCTGAGCCACTGCACTACCGCGCCGCCAATGAACACGCTGCCCTCGAGGGCATACTCAACCCTTCCATCTATGCCCCATGCAATCGTCGTAAGCAGGTTGTTCTTGGACATGACTGCGCTCTCGCCCGTGTTCATCAACATGAAGCAGCCTGTTCCGTACGTATTCTTCGCCGTGCCCGGCGCAAAGCAGGCCTGCCCGAAAAGGGCAGCTTGCTGGTCGCCGGCTACGCCCGCAATTGGGATTTCCGCTCCGAGCAATCCAGGTTCAGCATATCCGAAGATTCCAGTAGACGGCCTGACTTCCGGCAACATGGCCCTCGGGATATCCAAAAGTTCCAGGATCTCATCGTCCCAGTCCAATGTGTGGATGTTGAAGAGCATGGTTCGTGATGCATTGGAGTAGTCGGTAGCATGGACTCGCCCGCCTGTGAGATTCCACATGAGCCAGGAATCTACGGTCCCAAACAGGATCTCTCCCCGCTCGGCACGGCTTCGAAGTCCAGGCTCATTATCGAGGATCCACTTGATCTTGGTGGCCGAGAAGTACGCATCCACTACAAGTCCGGTCTTCTCCTGAATCGCCTTCGCCTCGCCGGCAGCCTTTAGATCCTCGCAACATCCGGCGGTTCTCCTGCACTGCCACACTATCGCGTTCCCAACAGGACACCCGTTCGACCGGTCCCACATGATCGTGGTCTCACGCTGGTTCGTAATTCCCAACGCCTCTATGTCGCCCGGCTCCACCCCGACAGAATCCATGACATCCCGTGCCGTCTTAAGCTGAGTTCGCCAGATCTCCGTCGGGTCGTGTTCAACCCACCCAGGCCTTGGGTAGATCTGGTTCAGCTCTCTGCTGGCGACACCAGCATTGTGCCCAGCATGATCGAAGAGAATAGCACGGGAACTCGTCGTTCCCTGATCTAGTGCGAGTACATACTTCCCCACTTGCGACACCTCCGCGTCAATAGGCCCGCTGGCTCGGCTATGCTAGCAAGAGATGGGCCTGAACGGGCAAAAAAGAAAAGTCCTCCCCGGGCGGAAGCTCAGCCAGCTCCGTCCCGCTGTAGGACTCTCCAAATCTCCGTCCTATTGAAGCATAATCAGTCTTCGCATCATAGCAACACAAATATCATATCACATGCGCACCCGCTTTGGACATGATTTCAACCGAAAAGCCAGGAATCCTCCATCTCGGCCCATGCAATTTGCGCAAGCGGACGAGGAAGAGCCGACGGGGGACCTGGAGCAGGCGATGCAGACAGACTCGCATCGTCCGACGCGCGCAGCCATGGGCAATGAGTTGACACTCGAGTCCCTCGAGGATAACATATAGGTACTAACATTAGTATGATTAGTATGACCGTACACTGGCCTCGCCCACGGCTAGAAAGACTCACACCAGAACGCTTTTCATCCTGCCATCCGCGAAGCCCAGGCAGGCCCATGGTTTGCTCTCAATCTCCTTTGTAAGTGGTGATCTCATGTCGAAAGCCTCTTCTCTTGAGCGGTCGCTCGCAAGGAGACTCAACCGAGATATCTCATGCACCGAAAAAAACGGAGCCCTGGTACTCGAAGGGAATGTGCGTACATGGGACGATGTTGTATTTGCCGGCAAAAAGGGAGCGAAGCTCGGCTACAGGGGGGTAGTCAATCGCCTGACCAGTGATGGCCACCATCCGCCTGCGACCGGCCCCAGGGCGCCCGGCATCCGAGACGCCACCCTGCATGGGCAGCACATGGATGTTCTGGTCATTGGCGGAGGAGTAGTCGGCGCCGCAATCCTCAGGGAGCTCGCAAGGTGGGAAATCCGAGCATGCCTCATCGAAAAAGAAGCCGACTTGGCCATGCACCAAAGCGGAAGAAATGCAGGCATGGTCCATCCCGCGCTAGTCCCCTCCCCCGGTTCCAGGAAAGCACTATTCAACTCATTGGGAAACGCGATGTTCCCCTCCATAGCAGAAGAACTCCGCGTCCCTTTCAGATACAACGGCATGATGATCATTGTGAAAAGCTTGTTCCATGGAATCGCCTATCCGTTTCTTGCTGAAAGAGCCCGTCGAAACCGGGCAGGCGAGATTGAATTTCTGACCCTTCGCAAACTGAGGTCGATGGAGCCCAATGTCAGAGGCAATGTGGGAGGCGCCTTCTTCATGCCTCAAAGCGGCATCGTAGATCCGTTCATGCTGACAATAGCGCTTGCCGAAAACGCAGTGGAAAACGGCGCCACCGTTCATCTCAATACCATGGCAGAATCTATCGTGGTTGAGGAAGGAAGGATCTCAGCAGTCGTCACCAACCGGGGGACAGTCCATCCCAGAGTAGTAGTGAACGCAGCAGGGCTCTGGGCTGACACGGTGGCAGAAGCCGCAGGCGACAGGTTCTTCACAATCCACCCTCGCCACGGCGAGATGCTGATCCTGGACAAGAAGAAAGGGAACCTTGCAACATCCGCTCTATCCATGGTCGACATCATCCAGCAAGCACAGACTGACACCAAGGGCGGCGGAGTGATACCCACTGTCGACGGCAACATCTTAATCGGCCCTGATGCCGTAGAGTTGCCCCATCGGGAGGAATATGTGACCACAGCGAGGCGAACCGATTCCCTGATCGAAAAGCAACAGCGTTTCATGACTGGCATCCTGGCATCTGACGTAATCACATACTTCACCGGCGCAAGGGCCGCAACGTACGAGGAAGACTTCATAATCGAACGGTCGGAACGAGTGCCAAACCTGGTTCACGCAGCCGGAATACAATCGCCCGGCCTCACATCGGCGCCTGCGATCGCCAGAGAAGTAGCATCTCACTGTGTGGATGCTCTTCGGGAAACGACAGATGTCAGGCCCAATCCCAGGTTCAACCCCCGCAGGAATGTCCCGCCTGATTTCGGAAGCCTGCCATTTGAAGAACGCCAGAGGATCATCAAAGCAAATCCTGACTACGGCAGAGTGGTCTGCAGATGCGAAGTTGTAACAGCTGGAGAGATACGGGCAGCGCTTCGCTCTCCGATTCCTCCCACAACCCTGGATGGGCTCAAACGGCGGGTTCGAACTGGCATGGGACGATGCCAGGGCGGTTTCTGCACGCCTGCAGTTCTGGATATCATGTGCGAGGAATTGGGCGTCACGCCGGATCAGGTTACGAAGAAAGGCGGAGGCTCATCTCTGGTGTCAGACCCTACGCGCCCGGTGCCAAATGGCAGAACAGGAGCAGGCCCCATTGGCGCGGGACAGCCCACCCAGATAGAGCCCGTGGAAGCGCCCGCAAGGCGCGCGGATGCGAAGTGGGTTCCAAAGACCCTGGGAGCGTATGACGTCCTGGTGGTCGGGGGAGGCCCCGCCGGGCTTGCGGCAGCCATCGCAGCGCACGATACCGGTTCCAAGGTCGGGCTGATAGAACGCGAGGGACGCCTGGGCGGAATCCTGAAACAATGCGTCCACGACGGCTTCGGCACAATAGAGTTCAAAACTCACCTTACCGGCCCGGAATATGCCGAACGCTTCATGGTCCAGGCAGCTGGCCGGGGCATCGCATCGCACTTGAACACATTCGTTTTGGGCGCGACACGCGCCGCCTCCGCCGCGGCTTCCGATTCCGGCACCCCTGCGGGTAATGCCAGGGATTCGGCGCACTCAAAAGATGGCGCTAATTTCGTGCTTACCGTGGAGAATCAAAATGGCATATTCAACATCAAGTCAAAGTCCCTCGTTCTGGCGACAGGGTGCAGAGAGAGGACAGCGCGTCAAGTATTCATCCACGGAACAAGGCCTGCAGGCATATACAGCGCGGGCACGGCCCAGTACTTAGTAAACGTGCAGGGCTACTTGCCCGGCCGCAAGTGCGTGATACTGGGAAGCGGAGATGTAGGCCTCATAATGGCTCGCAGGCTAACCCTGGAGGGCTCCAGGGTTGTCGCTGTATACGAGGCCAAGCCTGAGCCTACGGGCCTCGCCCGCAACATATCACAGTGCCTCGATGACTATGGCATCCCCCTCCATCTCTCGCATACAGTAACAAGGGTCTTCGGAGATGAGCGGGTAGAAGCTGTAGAGATCGCGCAGTGCGACAAAGCAATGAAGCCGATCGCCGGCACAGAGCGGATAGTCGACTGCGACTGCGTGATAGTCGCAGTCGGGCTGATCCCAGAGAACGAGCTTGCTGAGGCACTCGGAGCAGAAATCAGCGTGGCGACTCGCGGTCCTCAGGTTGATCAAACCTTCCAGACAAGTGTACCGGGGCTTTTTGCCTGTGGCAACTGCGTCCACGTTCACGACCTCGTCGATTACGTCACTGAAAGCGGGAGAGTTGCCGGGCGGAGCGCGGCAGAGTACGCCGCAGGACGGCGCAGCGCCGGTCTGAGAACGCCCATCATCACCTCCAACAGCCTTCTTTACGCAGTTCCGCAATTGTTCGACGTTGGAGCCGCAAACGAACCTTTCACGGTCTATTTCAGATCTCGGAACACGCACCAGGATGTTGTGGCCCGGCTAGTCCAGAACGGAGAAGTCCTTGCTGAATCAAGATGCGCCGTGGTGCGCCCTCAGCAGATGCAAGCAATGGCGGTGGGGGCACTGAGTTCAGTACCGAACCAGAATTGCTCGATCAACCTGGATCTGTCAGCGCGCCAACCAGGCAGCCGAAAGGAGTGATAGCCATGGCGACTACCAGGGCTCTAAGAGACGGCACAGCTCAAACGAGGGCCTTCACGTGCATAATCTGCCCGAGAGGCTGCGACCTTACGGCTGCACGAATCGAAGGCAGTTGGGCAATATCGGGAAACAGGTGCCCGATGGGCAGGGATTTCGCGCTTGAGGAGATAAACAATCCTAAGCGAATCATATGCTCGACTGTGAGAACGAGCAGCCGAACCATTCCCCTCCTGCCCGTGAAGACTGATGCAGAGGTTCCACTGGAGGATGTTCCCCGCGTGATGCAGGAGATATTCAAGATACTCGTTGACGCGGACGTGGGGATGGGTGACGTGATCGTCCACAACGTGGCCGGCACTGGCGCGAACTTGGTAGCGTCAGCAAGCGCCACCATGCCAATGGGGGTAGTCTTAAATGAAAGAAGGACTGATCGCTGCCATTGATTGCGGGACTCAAAGTGCTCGAGTGCTTCTGTTTGACTGCAAGGGCAATCTCGTGGCCAAGATGAAGAGCGAGTTCGAACCTTACGTTTCCGCACATCCAGGCTGGGCAGAGCAGAATCCGGAAGTCTACTTTGACGCTATCTGCCAGGCCTGCAATGAACTGGCCCTATCCGCTCCTGAAGAGTGGAGCCGCATCATTGGCGTGGTTCTGACCACTCAACGAGATACTTGCGTTCCCGTCGACAAGGACGGCAATGCCCTTCGCCCGGCCATAGTCTGGCTGGATCAGCGAATGGCCGAGTGTGACAAACCTTACCCTCTAGTGTACAGGCTTGGGTTCGGCGCCGTGGGAATGCTTGAATCGGCGGAGCTGACCCGCAAGAAATGCAAATCCCAATGGATCTCTGAAAACGAGCCTGACGTATGGGAGAAGATGGACAAGTACTTGCTCCTTTCGGGCTGGCTCAATCACAGGCTTACCGGCAATATGGCCGACTCGACTGCAAACCAGATAGGACATATTCCGTTCAACTACAAGCACAAACGATGGCCTGTCTCGAAGCTCGACTACAGATGGTACATGACCGGGTTGAGCCGTCGGCACCTTCCGAAGCTCGTAAGGCCGGCCGATGTCATCGGGACGATCACTCCCGAAGCAAGCGAGGCCACAGGCTTTCCAGTCGGCACTCGAGTCTATGCCGGGGGATCTGACAAAGGATGTGAAACGCTTGGGACCGGATGCCTGGATCCTTCCTCAGCATGCATCAGCCTTGGCACCATGGCAACATTACAGGTAACCACAGAGAAGTACATGGAGCCAATAAAGTTCATGCCGGCCTATCCGGCAGTAGTGCCGGGCCGCTTCAATCCTGAAATCCAAATATACCGGGGCTACTGGATGATCAACTGGTTCAAGCAGGAATTCGGCCATAGAGAGGAGCTAATCGCCAGGGAACGCGGCGTCGCCCCTGAAGTGGTCTTAAACGAGCTGCTGGACGAGACCCCTCCGGGCTCCATGGGCCTGATGCTCCAGCCATACTGGGGTGCCGGGCTGAAGATCCCTGAAGCTCGCGGCGCAGTAATAGGGTTTGGCGATATCCATACCCGCGCCCACATCTACCGTTCGATAGTGGAAGGCATTGCATATGCCCTGCGAGACGCGGCTGACAGAGTCGAGAGAGTCTCCGGCACTAAGATAGAGCGGATAATGATTTCAGGAGGCGGCTCACAAGCTGACTCCATATGCCAGATAACAGCTGACGTTTTCAACAGGCCCGTGCTTCGAGGAGAAACATATGAAGGGTCAGGCCTGGGCGCTGCAATAATCGGGTTCTGCGGGGCTGGCTGCTACAGCACCTTCGATGAGGCAGTGGCCAACATGGTGGAGTATGAAGCCCGCTTCAATCCGGATCCTGCTAACGTGGAGATATATGACAAGCTGTACAGGCGAATATACAAGAAGATGTATGCGCGCCTGAAACCTCTTTACGAAGATATGCGCACAATCACCGGATACCCTGAATAACACGAAGAGGTGGCCAAATGTGAACAACACTGCACCTTTCCAACCTGATTGGTACGAGGGTCCCGTCCCTCCCGGATCTTATAGGTCGATATTCAAGTGGGGCGGCCCTGATGAACATAAGCATCCAAACCTTCATCTTTACGAGCTGATGAAGGAGACCTTCGAGATGACCGATGACGACTTCCGCACTCCGGTCAACCTGGGATTGGAAGAAGTCAAATTCGATATCCCAATCGAGCTCGCCCATGAACACATTGAGGCCATGGCGAATATCGTGGGGTCCGGCAACATCGCTCGGGACGACTACTCGCGTCTCAAGGCTTCATACGGCAAGGTGATCTATGACAACATACGCCTGCGAGAAGGGATCATCGAGAACCTCCCCGACATTGTGGTTTATCCCAAACACAGACAGGACGTTGCCAAAATAGTGGCTTACTGCAATGAGCACAAGATAGCAGTCTACCCCAGGGGCGGCGGAAGCGGAGTCATGCGAGCGACGGAGTGCGTATGTGGCGGTATCTCCCTTGACCTGACGAAACATATGAACCGCATAGTAAATCTGAACGAAACAAACCATACAGTCACAGTGGAGCCAGGCATGTACATGCCCGAGCTCGAAGAGAAGCTGAACCGGGCGCCGGAATTCCTCGGAGCAGCCAGGCCGTATACCTGCGGACACCTGCCCCAGTCTTTCATCGGCGCCACCATTGGGGGCTCGGTGGTCACACGAGGAGCAGGGCAAAACTCAACATACTACGGGAAGATGGAGGACCTCGTCCTCTGCCAGGAGTACATCACGCCTGCAGGCGACATCGTGACGAAAGAGTATCCCAGAGCTGCCGTCGGGCCTTCAATCGACCAGATAATGATCGGCAGCGAAGGCGCCTACGGGGTGCTCGTCTCTGTTACCCTGAAGGTATTCAGGTACATGCCGGAGACTACGAGGCGTTTCAGCTACATCTTCCCAGGTTGGAGCGAGGGTCTCGCGGCTGCGCGCGATATCATGCAAAGCCAATTCGGGTATCCTTCTGTTTTGAGGATCTCCGACCCTGAAGAGACTGACGTGGCCCTGAAGCTGTACGGCGTTGAGGGCACCGTTCTCGACAGAATCATGACGTCCAGAGGGTACAGGCCCATGGAACGCTGCCTGATGCTAGGGCTTTCAGAGGGCGAGAGGAACTTCGCCAGGAACGTAAAAAGGCAAATAGGAAGAATAGCCAGAGATTACGGCGCGATGAGCACTACAGGATATGTTACGAAATCATGGGAGAAGGGAAGATTCCGTGATCCCTTCATGCGGGAAGACCTCCATGATTACGGAATTATTATCGACACCTTAGAATGCGCCATTGCATGGGACAAGATCGAAACTCTGTGGGCAGAAACGAGGAAAGTCTGCAAGGCCAGGCCGAACACGGTGGTCATGAGTCATTCGTCCCACTTCTATCCTCAAGGAACGAACCTCTACTTCATCTTCATCGGGCGCTTTAATGCCATCGACGAATACATCGATTATCAGGCCAGCGTCATCGAGAGCATTCGAGCCAACGGCGGCGCACTAAGCCATCACCATGGAATCGGAAAGATGCTCGCGCCATGGTATGAAGATGCAATCGGCGAAAACCAGATGGCCGTGCTCAGAGCATTGAAGCGACATTTCGATCCGCACAACATCATGAATCCTGGAGGAACCCTGGCTCTCGATCTCGAAGACTCGCTTCGCAGACCCATTGAGTAGGGCATCTTGTTGCCGGTGGATGCCACTGTAAAGGTATGGCGAGGGGTTGCAGATGATAGACAAACTGAGTCCGGTCCCTCTCTATATTCAGCTGAGGGATGGAATCAAAGAGAAGGTGCTTGAAGGTGTTTGGCAAGTGGGCGAACAGATTCCCACCGAAAACGAGCTGATGGACGAATACGATGTCAGCCGCGCTACGGTGAGAAACGCCATTAGCAGCCTTGTTAATGAGGGGTTCCTTGTGAAGCAGCGGGGCCGTGGGACATTCGTCGCGCGTAAGCAGCCATCCGTAGCCTTCGAGCCGCTGATAAGCTTTGTGTACACTGTGGAATCGATGGGGGCTGCAAGCGACAACCAGGTTCTGGAGAAGACGACCATACTCCCTGACAAGAAGCTTCTTGCAACCTTAAGATGGAAGAAGCCCAATGACTGCCTTTACGTCAAGAGAGTGAGGAGGGCCGACGGGATTCCTGTGGCAGTTGAGGAGTCATTCTTCAGCGAGCCCGCTGCCGGGCTCCTGAAGTTCAAAGATCTATCAGGGTCCATCGCCCGCCTGCTCCTTGAGGACCTGAGGATCTCGATATCCCGGGTGGAGCAAGTAATAGTGGCACGCGACCCCAGTTCAGACGAGAAGAGCCTTCTCAACCTCGACGACGGGCTCCAGGTTCTTGAGATGCAGCGATGGATAACCCTGGAGGGTGAATCGGAGCCTTTTTACTACCTGAGGTTCATTATGCGCGGAGACGTGTACTCGCTCACACCAATGCCGGGAGGAATCGCCCATGTCAGCCACTGCAAGCAATGCCGGAGTTGAAGAGCGTGTACACCTCCTCACTCACAACACTCCCCGGAGCGCTCTTGCCGCTGGAGAGCCACTGGTAGGCCACAGAATGGATCATGCCCTGAAGGGCATATGAGGCTCTTGTAGGATCTACCTTGGAGCTGAGTACTCCTGCCGCCATGCCCTCCTCTATTACTCCCAGGACCATGTTTGTCAATGCCGCGGTGCCCGTCACTACCCGATCTTCCAGCTCAGATGAGAGCAGGCCCAGTTGGCCTGAGAGCAACGACATGAACTCGCTTTCAATTGAGTAGAACTCAAAATGGGCCTCGATAATTGCAAGAAGCTTTCCGGGCACATCTCGGGCAGTAGCAATTCCCTGGAGTATCATGTCAGTCAGCTGCCCGGTTCGATCGTCAACAAGATCGATAAGGAGTTCATTCTTGCCCTTGAAGTACAGATATATGGTGCCTTTGGCCACACCAGCAGCCTCCGCCACCGCATCCATCGTGGAGGTGTGAAAACCGTTTTCGGCAAAGACATGTTGCGCGGCATCAAGAATCAGTCGACGTTTGTCAGTCACAGGTCCCGCTGAGTTGTTCTGCATACTGCGCCCCCCTTAACCGTTACCTGCGCCCGGGCTGCATACGGAAGATGAGACAATATGGAGCTGGCTACGGCGAACTCAATCACTAATCCAGGTTTCCCTCTATTCATGTTTCCACATTCAGAATGTATCTCCTCGTCAGGAAGCAAAAAGAGAACGCGGTCCCCGTCAGGTGCGCCCTCTTTGCAGTGGCAGCCACGAGAGCCATCGCCGGCTGCCGCCTTCGGCTATCTGCTGTCGGCTCTTGCCAATCAGAAGCTAACCCTTGCTCCAACTCCAAGACCGCCTGCCATTTGACGTAAGGCTGCGGAATCGGACGACTCATCTCCAACTATTGACACAAGAGCGCACCACACTTCCATGTATTCATTGGCCCGAACCGTGAGGCGAGGCATAAGCATGGCGCTCCTGTCATTGAAGTCAACCAGTCCTGCAAACTCCAGAGTGCATCTGCCGTTTGGCAGGTAACGAAGAACCGACAGCGAGTAGAAGGCAGGATCGGAAGTGGCCGCCTCTCCCGGCCGGCAGTACGGGGATACGAGAGTGCCTGCGCTGTCATATATCAACTGCTCCGATACGAAAAGGCCATTGGGAAACGTGTAATCCGCGCCAAGCACAACCTGGACTGCCGTGTCATTAGATGACATGGCCAGGGCGCCCGGCTGCTCCAGTTCCGGGAGGTGCTCGGGGATCTTCAAGGCTCCCTCAAACCATACTGCCGAATTCCCGACTGTCCCCGCCGCTGCAATGCCAAACTGCCTCATCCTTCTGTAGGCTGGCTCTTATACACCTCTTGCGCTGCCGACNNCCCCGCCGCTGCAGTGCCAAACTGCCTCATCCTTCTGTAGGTTGCCCTCGGGCGGGGAGGCGCAGCCGGATCCATCACTTCCAGCCAGAGAGCAGGCAGGTCGTCCCATCCGCTGAAGTAACTTGCATGTACGTCGAATCCCGCAATCATGGTCTCGCCCCGAAAAGCTATCTCCAGTATGTCGGGATACGCGCTGGGCTTGCCCTCTGGCTCAAACATCTCCATACCCGGCGGCAGCTTCCCCGGAACGAAATCCAGCACCAGTACACCTGTCACGGCGGATCCGCCGGGCGCATAAAGCGTTCCGGCAATTGCCGGAACAGCAACAGTGCCCATTCCCATGCTCGCATCCTGTCCTGCTCCCAGTAGCATGCTGCTCGGATTCACCACGTTCGTCGGGTTGATCCAGTCTGCAGTCCCCCAACTGAGCACTTGTCTTCCTGCTCGCAGATCCAGGGGGCCCAGCGACGCGTCGAGGTAGGCCTCGCCCAGCGCCGCATCTGCCTTAAGCGAAGGGTCGGCTTCAAACTCCACGCCTCCGCTCAGGTCAATATGGTAGCCGAAGGAATCAGAAAACCAGCCGTCGAGGTTGATCTTGAAGCCAAGGCTGTTTGACGTGAGCCTCTGTTGCTCAGGCTGATAATGCAACTGCCAGTTGACTGCTCCCGAAATCTCCGGCAAAGCTGCGGCCGGATTCATCTCCGACGCCGACGCTGCCCGGGGCATGCACACGAAAGCCACAAGCACTATCAAAAGAGCCAGCACAGTGCTGCCAATGGCCGGCACGTTCCAGCACGCCCCCGGCCGGTGTTTGAACCGCCTCTTCTCAATCCAGGCCACCAGTCTCACCTCTTCCTAAGATATCGCAAGCTGAACACGTCATCCGGCACAGGCCGATCATCCGTCTCCAGTATGCGAACTGTAGTCAAACTTCCGCCGGACACGTCCTGAAGAGT
>DMOT01000307.1 GCA_003456765.1 Bacillota bacterium | reverse complement strand
ATATGCGGGAATAGAGGCCCTAACCGGGCCCCAGCACGAAGTTGAGAAGATGCGCCTGAAGCTTCTCAAGCGCCGCGACCTCATGGTCACCGAGCTAAACCATATCCCCGGCTTCAGATGCCATATGCCTCCGGGCGCATTCTACGCTTTCCCTAACGTTACAGAAGCATGCCAGATAGCGGGCTTGGCCGATGCCGACCAGCTTCAGGATGCCCTGTTGGAACTGGCAGGCGTTGCAGTCCTGTCTATGACCGCTTTCCATGGGCCACGCGACCCCAAAGCCGATCAGTACATACGAATGTCCTACGCTACCGGCGACAGGGAGATCCTCGAAGGCACGCGGCGGATTCGAGACTTCATGTACGCTCGAATCGGGCTGCCGCTCCGCCACAATTGACAGTACAGCCTAGGCCGACTCGCCCTGCGCAAACCTCTCCAGGTTCCGAAAACGCGTGTACTCCCTCTGCCACATCAGCTCGATCGTGCCTGTCGGTCCATTACGCTGCTTAGCAATGATTATCTCCGCAATGTTCCTGCGTTCGGTATCAGGCTTGTAGTAGTCCTCGCGGTAGATAAAGGCGACCACGTCCGCCGACTGCTCAATCTCGCCACTCTCTCTGAGATGTGAAAGCAGCGGGCGCTTGTCTGCTGTAGCCTCAACCGCCCTGCTGAGCTGAGCAAGAGAGATCACCGGAACCTCGAGCTCACGCGCAAGCGTCTTTAGCGACCTGGTGATCTCAGCAATCTCCTGGTTGCGGTTTTCTACGCGGCCATGCCCCTGCACTAGCTGGAGGTAGTCTATGATGATCAGCGACAGGCCATGCTCCGCTTTAAGCCGACGCGCCCTGGTCCGTATGTCCAGTGCAGTAGCTGATGGACTGTCATCAATGAATATCGGAGCCTCGCTGAGGCGGCCTATTGCATGTGACAGACGCTGCCAGTCCGCCTCCGACAGATTGCCTCGTCTGAGCCTCTGCCCATCCACTGTAGCCTGGGAACATAGCATCCTCTGGGCCAGTTGCTCCCTGGACATCTCAAGGCTGAAGATGAGGACAGGCTTGCCTTCATTAGCCCCAACATGTTCAGCTATGTTCAGTGCAAGCGCAGTTTTGCCCATGGACGGCCGCCCGGCAATGACAACAAGTTCAGATGGCTGCAACCCTGACAAAATGTTATCGAGCTCTGCGAAGCCCGTCGACAGGCCTGTGATTGCACCTTTGGTGGTATACAGCCGCTCAATCCGGTCGAAAGTACTCATCAGCACAGTTTTCATGTCAGAGACTGTCCCGGTCTCGCCGCTCTGTGAGATCCTGAATATGAGCTGCTCCGCCTTGTCCAGAGATTCCGGCACATCAGCTGTCTGGTCATAGCCTATGGAAGCTATCTGCGATCCAGCCGTCACCAGCGCTCGCATGATGGACCTGTTCTTGACGATCTTTGCGTAGTACTCACAGTTAGCCGACGTCGGCACGGTATTTGCGAGCGTGCTGATGTAGGACGCGCCCCCCACGGCATCGAGCGCATTGCGTTGGCGTAACGCCTCCGTAACAGTGATCAAATCGGCTGGTTCGCCCTTGTTGAACAGGGAGATAAGCGCGTCGAATATCGTTCTGTGCGCATCCCTGTAGAAATCCTCAGCCACAAGGATCTCGGCAGCTGTGGCAATTGCCTCTTTGTCCAGCAACATTGAGCCCAATGTAGACTGCTCCGCCTCAAGGCTCTGGGGCGGCACACGATCAACGCCCACTACACCCGCAGTTGCCAAAGTAACTCACTCCCTATCCAGATCGCCAAAGACTGCGTCGCCCTGGAATATGTGCTCGAAAGCATCGGCCACATCGGTTACTGACACCACTTCAATCCCAGTGATGCCAGGAGGGACGTCTTTGGCGTTCTCCGCCGGCACGATCACTTTCTTGATTCCCGCCTGCCGTGCCCCGTATATCTTCTCGAAGATTCCCCCCACAGCCCTGACATTCCCCTGAATGGAAAGCTCTCCGGTGACCGCAACATCCTGCCTGACAGGGCAGTTGTAGACAGAGCTCAGAATTGCAAGAAGAACTGCCGTTCCGGCAGATGGCCCGTCGATATCGCCTCCGCCCACAACATTTACGTGGACGTCAAAGTCTGCGAGATCTCTGTTGGTGACAAATCTGAACACAGATGCCGCGTTGAACACAGAGTCCTTCGTCATGCTGCCTGCGGTCTCATTGAACCTGATGGTCCCCTTGCCCGCTTCCCGAGCGGGAAACGCGACTGCTTCAAACTCTATTACAGAGCCCAGGAAGCCCGCAACTCCGAGGCCAAAAACCTTTCCCACCTCCGCATTATCAGAGGCTCGAACATGCACGTAAGGGGAGAGGCGTCCCAAACGGATAGTCTCCTCAAGGTCATCAAGGGTAATCTTCACACGATTGTCCCCGGAATCCGCCTCCTTGCCCTTTGAGGCCTGCTCCATCCCACGGAACAAGGCGATACCGTATGCATCCACTAGAAGGCTCGTAGCCTTTCTGCCCTCGATTGTGTAGTCGCTTACAACAGACGGAATCTCAGAAGCCATGTCCACTTCCAGTTTGCCGGCGGCATTGCGCACGATTTGCGCTATGTCTACCTGGTTCAGGGGTTCGAAGTACACTTCTGCGGTTCGGGAGCGCAGAGCCGGACTCAGCTCAGATGGATCACGAGTGGTCGCCCCAATAAGCACGAAGTCTGCCGGCGCTCCCTCTTCAAAGAGCTTCTTGATATACGACGGCACATTCGGGTCCGAGGGATCGTAGTATGAAGACTCGAATTTGACCCTCTTGTCTTCCATGACCTTCAGCAGCTTATTCAAGAGCAATGGATCCATCTCGCCTATCTCATCAATGAATAACACACCACCATGGGCCTCAGTCACGAGGCCGAGCTTGGGTTCGGGCACACCGCCTTCCGCAAGATCCCGCTTTGCGCCCTGATATATGGGGTCATGCACCGAACCAAGAAGCGGATTGGTTACCTCTCTAGGATCCCACCTGAGCGTCGTGCCATCCACTTCAACGAACTTCGACTCCTCCCCAAACGGGGTAAGAGCCACCTTCTTTGCCTCTTCCAGAGCAAGGCGAGCAGCGGTCGTCTTCCCTACCCCAGGCGGGCCGTACAAGATTACGTGCTGCGGGAATGGGGAAGCCACCTTGGCAAGAAGGGCCCTGACCGCACGGTCTTGTCCAACGATCTCCGACATCGAAGTCGGACGCACAATCTCCAATGCAGACCTGGAAAGCTGCCTCTTCTCCAGATTCTCCAATTCCGCCAGCTTCCGGAGAGTCTCCTCTGTATCAGGTCCTGCATCTTCCTTCAGTATCTGTAGTCTTATCTCATTTACGTAATCCTCATGCCTCTGCTGCATGCGGTCGGATATCTGTTTCTCGATCTTCTCTTCTACCCGCCGCCTGGCGATGACATCCGCTATTTCCTCTTCAATATCTGCCAAAACCGACTCATACTCATTGGGCGATGGCTTTCGATCGATTGTAGGATCCTCAAAAACTATTCTTTCAAGGGCCAGTATCCTGTCCTCAAGCTCTGTTGAGCGCATGAGGCTCAGCGCATCAAGCTTTCCAGCCTTGAGAACTAGTCTGTCAGGCCCATAAATATCCGAAAGGATCTCGAAAAGGGCCATCACCTGCCGCACAAGTTGCTCGTCATCCTGGAGCTTGCCTGCCAGGTTCCTGCTGCCCATCTTGCTGAACTTCTTAACGAGCGACTTCATGTAAGCAAAACCCCTTTCGTCTGTGCCTCTATGCACGCTGTGAGCAACTATTCTTCACCTTCCGCCGAAACGACATTGATTGCGACTTCGGCGCTTACCCCGGCAAAAAGCTTCACAGTTGCAGTAAATGTACCTATTTCCCTTATGGGATCGCTGAGCTCAATCTTCCTGCGATCAATCTCAACGCCCAGTTCTTCACGGATGGCATCAGCGACATCCTTGGACGTGATCGAGCCATAAAGCCTTCCAGTCTCACCTGCCTTGGCCCGAATCGTGACTCCTTGTTCCTTCAGCTTACGCGCGTCTTCCCGAGCCTTCTCCTCCTCGCGCATCTCTTTCCGCTTCTCGACCTCACGAAGCTCGCTCACCCTCTTGAGCTCATTAGAGCTCGCCGGAATAGCCAGGCCCCGTGGAATCAAGTAGTTGCGGGCATAGCCATCCGCCACGTCTACTGCAGTATCCGTCTTTCCCAAACCAGGGACGTCTTTTAGGAGGACAACTTTCATGACCTGCCGCAGGCGAGGCATTACATTCAGCTCCCCGCCTGCTACCCCCTTTCAAATAGGTTCTTGCGCGCCCCTACTGCGCAGCCAGATTTCTAAAATCAAGCCAGGTGTCCAGCACACCGGCTATGGGAATGAGAAGATTGAGCGGCGGAGTCATGTACACCAGTATTATTACGATTACCGCCACGAACTTGGGAAGCTTGCGTTTGACGAAGAAGTGCCAGATAATCGCGATCCCCTGTACAGTATAGAGCAAGGTAAACCCCATAGTCACATTTCTTCCAACAGCACTGATAGACTCTATATCCATCCATTGCCCGACGTACAAAAGGATGATTCCTGCGATAAGGCCCCAAATCCACTGCCACCCAAGCTGCCAGTGGGCAAAGGGAGGAGCTGGCACTACCCTTTGTTTCATTCGCAGAAGCACCCAGCGAG
>DMOT01000304.1 GCA_003456765.1 Bacillota bacterium | reverse complement strand
ATGGCGTCAGGCGGGCCGGGATCATCTGGTGACCGGGGCTTGCTGGGAAAGGCTATCGGATTCGGCCGTAGCGGTTTATGTGGAAGGGACGCTTCCAGCGGGAGATTCACATTACTCCACTGTGTACACGGTATATGGCACAGGCGATGTCGTTGTTGATAACACCTTCGCTCTGGATGAGAGCATGCCGGAGGTTCCCCGGATAGGGATGGAGATGCAGATGCCCCCTGAATTTGTGAACGCGGCCTGGTACGGCCGTGGGCCCCATGAGAACTACTGGGACAGGAAGACCGGGGCCGCGGTTAGCCTCTGGCGGCTGCCCGTATCCGAGCTCGGCCATCCTTATGCCAGGCCTCAGGAGACGGGGAACAGGTGTGATGTGAGATGGGCGGCGTTTACGCGGGATGACGGTGTTGGCCTGGCCATTCTTGGGATGCTGGCGTTCGACATGTCGGCCTGGGACTGCGATCCGCGGGAACTCGAAGAGGCAAGGCACGTGAACGAACTCGCGCGCGGCCACATAATCACTGTGAACATCGACTACAAGCAGATGGGCGTAGGGGGCGACAACAGCTGGGGTGCAAGGCCCCACCCTGAATACACTCTCTACCCGATGACATACTCCTACTCCTTCAGGCTCAGGCCGTGCGGGCCCGGATTCGGAGACCCGCGCAGGTTTGCAAGGCTCAGGATGCCTGGCCAGAACGGGTAGGCTCGCGTGGGAATATCAAGACCAGGACAAAGAGGTCAGGAGGTGGGCAAATGGCAAATCAGGAGATTTGCAGACTTTTGGATCTAACTGGAAAGGTTGCAGCGGTGACCGGGGCTGCTTCTGGAATAGGACAAGGCATAGCGCGTCGCCTGGCCGAGGCGGGAGCATTCGTGGCCCTGCTGGACATAGATGAGGTTCGGGGGGAGGCAACAGCTGCCGAGCTGAGGGAGATCTCCGGAGCGTCTTTGTTTTACAAGTGCGATGTCACAAATGCTCGTGACTGTGAACGTGTCTCATCGGCGGTGTACGGCGACTGGGGACGGATCGACATACTGGTGAACAATGCTGGCGTAGTCAGGCGCAAGAATGTTGTCGACCTTACTGAAGATGATTGGGATCTAGTGATCGATGTCAATCTGAAAGGCGTGTATCTGGTATCGAAGCACATCATCCCCTACATGCGTAAGGACGGTGGCGGGTCGATAATCAACATAGGCTCCGGCTGGTCTCTCAAAGGAGGGCCGGATGCCGTCGCCTACTGCGCGTCCAAGGGCGGTGTGGCCAATCTCACTCGGGCCATGGCAATCGATCATGGACCTGAGGGCATAAGGGTCAACTGCATATGCCCGGGAGATACCGATACCGAGCTTTTGAGGAGCGAAGCTGTCCAGCTAGGGGCCGACATGGATGAGTTCATGCGCGAAGCTGCTGCAAGGCCCATAAAGAGAGTCGGGCGACCAGAGGATATAGCAAATGCGGCGCTCTTCTTTGCATCAGACATGTCTTCATGGGTCACAGGGGCGGCCCTGGTGGTAGATGGGGGCGGATTGGCGTAGCGGGATTTCCGGGGAAAGGAGTGTTGACTTGATGCGTGGCAAAGTTCATCCATACTTGCCCAACTCAGTGCCTGACGTCAAGAGGAGCATGTGCGAGACTATAGGCATCAGCGATGTTGATGAGCTCTACGAGGATATTCCGCAGGAACTCAGATTCCGTGGAGACATGAATCTGCCTGATCCGTTGCCGGCCGAGCCGGACCTGCGTCGCCATGTCAACAGCATACTGTCGAAGAACTGCACCTGTGAGGAGAACATCAGCTTCCTGGGAGGAGGCTGCGCAAGGCACTATGTGCCTGCGATATGTGACGAGATCAACCAGCGGTCCGAGTTTCTCACTGCCTACGCAGGTGAACCATATGCAGACCATGGCCGGTTTCAGGCTCTGTTTGAATACCAGAGCCTAATGGCAGAGCTCCTCGATGTAGATGTGGTCAATGTGCCTACTTACGATTGGGCCCAGGCCGCGGCCACATCACTGAGGATGGCGGCCCGCATTACAGGGCGCGAAGAAGTGCTGGTTTCCGATGCAGTAAGCCCTGACCGTCGCTGGGTAATGGAGAATTATTGTACACCGCAGCTGGCCATCGTGCCAGTGGCCCATTGCAGTTGCACCGGGATGATGGACCTGGATGACCTGGCAAGCAAGATATCGGCAAAAACAGCCGCCGTCTATTTCGAGAACCCGTCTTACCTCGGGCCAGTGGAGACTGAGGGCGACGGGATTGCGGAGATTGCCCACAAGGCGGGAGCTCTGAGTGTAGTGGGGGTGGATCCGGTCTCACTGGGGGTCATCGCCCCGCCGAGCCATTATGGATGTGACATCGTGTGTGGCGACATCCAGGGCCTTGGAATCCATATGCACTTCGGAGGCGGCCTTGCGGGCTTCGTCGGGACTCGTGATGAGGAGAGGTTCGTCATGGAATATCCGTCACGGCTCTTCGGGATCGCAAGGACGTGTGTAGAGGGTGAGTGGGGCTTTGGCGACGTGGCTTACTCCCGCACATCCTTTGCGCAGAGAGAAGAAGGCAAGGAGTTCGTCGGGACGCATTCGGCCCTGTGGGGAATCACGGCAGGTGTCTACCTGGCTCTAATGGGGCCCCGGGGGATGCAGGATCTTGGCAGAACGATCATGCAGAGGTCCCAGTATGCCATGGAGCGCCTGTCGGAGCTTCCGGGCGTGACTGCGCCCAAGTTCGACGCCCCGCACTTCAAGGAGTTTGTCGTCGATTTCACGCGGACCGGCCTGACAGTCGAGGAAATGAACAAGTTCCTTCTTGGCCGCGGGATCTTCGGAGGGCACGATCTCTCGCGTTGCTTCCCTGAGCTGGGGCAATCGGCGCTTTACTGCATAACGGAGATGCACAGTAAAGACGAGATCGATGTACTCGCTGATGCGCTTTGTGAATGCATCTCGAGGGAGGCGAAGTAGGGTGGCGAAAGTGCGCAATTTCCACCAGGCCAGATGGGAGGAGCCAGTCATTTTCGAGCTATCGCAGCCGGGGGAGAGGGGAATCCTGGTTCCCGAGGCCGAGAAGGCGATCGAGGAGAGGGTAGGCGACGGAGTATCGGTACTGCCCGAGAAGATGATACGGCGGGAGCCTCCGGCTCTGCCCGAAATCTCCCAGATGCGTGTTCTCAAGCATTATCTCCGCCTTTCCCAGGCCACGCTGGGCGCGGACTTCAATGTAGACGTAGGGCAGGGAACGTGCACCATGAAATACAGCCCCAAAGTCAACGAGGAATTTGCCCGTTCTCCAAAGAGCGTGTGCATCCACCCGCTTCAGGATGAGCAAACCGTCCAGGGTGCTCTGGAGATAATCCACTCTCTCGACCTGTTCCTCAGAGAGATATCCGGGCTCGACAGGTTCAGCCTTCAGCCCGGCGGCGGCTCGGCGGCCGCCCTGGCCATGGCCTCCATAATCCGGGCTTTCCATGAACAGAGCGGTGAAGGAGATCAGCGGGATGAGATAATAACGACTATCTTCTCCCATCCGTCAGATGCGGCTGTGGCCGCAGTCAAAGGCTTCAAAGTCGTCACGATCCATCAGAATGAAGAGGGGCTTCCCGACATTGACCAGCTTCGCAAGTCGGTTTCGGAACGCACGGCCGGCCTGATCATTACCAACCCGGAAGATACGGGGATCTTCAACTCGCAGATAGCCAGGTTTACTGAGATAGTCCATTCAGTGGGAGGGCTTTGCGGATATGACCAGGCCAACGCCAACGGATTGCTGGGCATCACAAGGGCGTCTGAGGCCGGCTTCGACATGTGCTATTTCAACCTCCACAAGACCTTCTCGTCGCCTCATGGGTGCGGCGGGCCCGCATGCGGCGCCCTGGGGGCTACAGAGGAGCTTGCAGCCTTCCTGCCTGTGCCGGTTGTGGAGAGAGACGTAAATGGCGATTATTATCTCAACTACGATCTGCCTAACACTATAGGGAAAATACGCTCGTTCCACGGTGTATTTCCGGCGATTCTCAGGGCTTATGCATGGATCATGAGTTTGGGTGCTGAGGGCCTCAGAGAATGTGCCCGCCTGGCGGTGCTGAACAATAACTACGTGCTTGCGAAGGTCAGTCAGATCAGAGGTGCAACAGCCCCCTATGCTGAGGGAAGACATAGGATTGAGCAGGTCAGGTACAGCTGGGAAGAGCTCTACCACGACACCGGCGTCACCACTGAGGATATTGCCAGGCGAATGTCGGATTACGGATTCCACCTGTGGCAAAGCCATCACCCGTTTATTGTCCCGCAGCCCTTTACCATAGAACCTACGGAGTCATATTCCAGGGACGAGCTGGATGAGTATGTAGCGGGGCTTGCCAGGGTGGCCCGGGAAGCTTATGATTCCCCGGATCTTGTGAAATCCGCTCCTCACAGGAGTGTAGTCCATCGGATCAATGAAGACTGGTTTGATGAGCCCGGCAAATGGGCTGTCACGTGGAGAGCTTACTTGAAGAAGCATGGGGCGCCCGGATCTGGGGGTAGGCAGTGAACAGGTAGGCCGCAGAGGCAGGTTCAATCAAGACCTGATTGCATTGTTCCGGCGATGAGTGCAGTGGAACTTGCTGGCAAGGATGCGGAGATGGGAGGCGATCTGTGGTGGCCGTTCCAGTTGAACATGCTGTTTCGGTATTTGCAAGGGTATTTGCTGATGTTGGATTCGAAGACGGGCTATGGATAGCTCGCGCACCGGGCCGAGTCAATCTTATTGGAGAGCATACTGACTATTCTGAAGGGTTCGTTCTTCCAGTAGCGATCGACTGCGACATAGTCATTGCATTTCGCCCAAGGCCTGATTCGAGGGTGAGGCTCTACTCCAGCAATTACGGTCAGCGATCAGAATTGAGCCTTGCCGACATAGCGCCTGATGATGCCAGTCCATGGAGCAACTACTTCAGGGGGGTTGCTCAAGCCCTGAGCGACCAGGGCATCTACCGGAGCTTTGGGGTCGACTCCCCCGCAGGGCTTGACGGAGTGATTGTCGGGGACATACCAATGGAGAGCGGGTTAAGCTCTTCGGCTGCATTGGAAGTGGCGTCGGCCTTCGCTCTTCTCGCAGCATCGGGCGTATCCCCTCGGCAACTCGGGCCTGAATGTGCAGACGTGCGCAGAGAAATCGCCCTCGCCTGCCGGCGGGCGGAGAATTCCTTTGTCGGGGTTGCGTGCGGGGTCATGGACCAGATGGCTTCAATAATGGGGAGAAGGTCCCATGCCGTATTTCTCGACTGCCGAAACCTTGAGTGCCAGCTCGTTCCCGTCATGGAACACGAGAGCGATGTTGCGCTGGTTGTATATGATACCGGCATCAGGCGTGAGCTTGTGGAGTCAGGCTACAACCTCCGCAGGGCTGAGCTGGAGAAGGGCGCTGAGATGATCGTTGACGTGCTGAATCGGCCTGACACCCAGGCGCTCCGGGACGTGGGCCCTGCCGATTTGGAGGCGGTGAGAGACCTGCTTCCTCCGACTATGGCCAGGAGATGCGAACATGTAATAGGAGAAAACGAGAGGGTGCTCAGGGCGGTAAAAGCCCTGCGGGAAGCGGATCTTGTCACATTCGGCCAGCTGATGTATGAGTCTCACGCTAGCCTGCGTACTCTTTTTGAGGTGAGCTGCCCGGAGCTGGACCGTGCGGTAGATGTGGCCAGATCAGTTCCGGGAGTGCTGGGCGCCCGAATGACGGGTGCCGGGTTCGGGGGTTGTACCGTAAACCTGGTCAAGCGCCAGGCAGTTGAATCATTGACCAACGAATTGGCCAGGGCCTCCGGGCTCGGGCCGTCTTGCCTAGAGTCAACGTCCCGATGTACGCAGGCTTTTGTCGTGGAGCCCGCTGACGGCGCTTCCATTGCGGAGGTTGCCCCCTACATGGTGCAAGCTTTGGCTGGAGGCGGTGTGTGAGGCTGAAGGGGCGTCAGCAAGCCGAGTCCCCCAGTACTGGGAAGGCATGAGGACCAGGACGTTGAGTGGTGGGCAGAAGATCGTTCAGATGACAGGATGAAAGAGAGGCACAGCAATGGAGTCAATCAAGACTGTGGCGATATCACTTGGACTTGCGGTTTTGCTGGCAGGGATAATCTACGCTACCTCTGTATCTGCCGAAACAGGCGCATCCGAGGGAAAAGCTGCCCTGCAGACCAAGTTTCCAAACCTGTTGAACCCTGGCGGAGCTCCGTGGGAGGCACTGCCCGGGACTTTCAACACTATCAACACCTTTTCGGACCTTGGCGCGTGGCACGGTTACTCACTGCCCAGGCCGCATGATTACGATATGTACGGTTCCTTTGTGGGACCTCTTTTCATATTGCGGCAGCCATGGTACATGGGCCGTGACTTTAACAGAATAGTCATAATTGATGGACCGACAGGGGAGGAGTTGGACCTGTCGGAAGGTGAATCCCCGGAACTGACATGGTATCCAGGGATGTTGCGTCAGGCCTATCATCTCCGGGACCTGGACGTCATCCTGGAGCTCAGGTTCGTAACGAATAGAAGCGCGCTCATAAGAACGATCATAAAGAACACGTCGCCTGAACCCAGAAGCCTGCGGGTGAAATGGGAGGGTTCGATGTTCCGGCATTACAGACGTCCCTTCCGGGACATGATGACGCTTGTTCCGTCTGAAAACGGAGTGGCTGTTGAGTTCTCTGACATACCGGACTACTCCAATCATGAGATGCGGTTTGAGATCGTATATCCTTTCGCCGTGGAATCCCGGGTCGATAGAGACTTGTACGAAGTGATTGCCAGCGACAAGATACATCTCCCGGCCGGAGGCGAGGTGGAGTTTTACCACGCGCAGGCGTACACGTTTACTGATGCCGAGAGAACGCATGAGCATGAACTGCTCTCCGAGATCTTCGATGAGCCACGGCTCCACGTTCAGCGGGCTGACGACCGGTGGGAGAGCTACCTTGCCAGAGGGCTTGAACGCGTGCCCGATGATGAGCTTCTACAGCGGGTGGCAGCCAAGTCCATCGTTACACTAATAGGAAACTGGAGAAGCGCCGCTTGTGACCTCAGGAGCGACGGGATAACCCCGTCAATCTCTGCATCCTACTTTGCCGCAGGCTTCTGGGCCTGGGACACTTGGAAACAGGCTGTCGCAGTGGCAAATTTCGCGCCTGAGCTTGCCGTTGAATCAATCAGGTCAATGTTTGATTTTCAGATTGGCGCTGAAGATGAAGAACGGCTTCAGGATCGAGGCATGGTGATCGACTGTGTCTTCCAAAACAGCGTCGAGAACAATGCGAGAAACTCCAAGCCCCCGTTGGCCGCATGGGCCGTCTGGGAAGTCTACAGGATTACAGGGGAGATCGGGTTCCTTGAGGAGATCTACCCGAAGCTCGTGAGCTACCATGATTGGTGGTACCGAAACCGCGACCATGACGGCAACGGGATTGCAGAGTACGGGGCGACTGTACATCCAGACAACTGGGACAGGAAATCTGTGATCGAGGCTGCGGCATGGGAAAGCGGGATGGACAATGCTCCCCGGTTCGATGAAGATTACGGAATAGATGTTCTTCCCAACCGCGATGAGGATGGCCAGCTTCTCGGGTATTCGCTGTCACAGGAATCAGTCGACCTCAATTGCTACCTTTACGCCGAGAAAGGCTATCTGTTGAAGATAGCAGAGGTATTGGGAAAGACCGAGGACGCTAGAGTGTACAGGCAAGAAGCGGAGAAAGTCGCCGATTTCATCCGCACACGCATGTGGGATGATGAGACGGGATTTTTCTACGACGTTGACATCGCCGGCAAAAGGCCTCTCGTCGAGCGGGGCATGGGAATAGAGGGTGCCATGGCTCTCTGGTCGCAAGTGGCCGACGAAGAGCAAGCGTCCCGGATTTGCGCTTCCCTGATGCGCGAAGATAGGTTCAACACCAGGATGCCTTTTCCCACAGCCTCGAAGGACAATCCCAGATACTCGCCGGAGAGATACTGGAGAGGTCCGGTCTGGCTCGACCAGGCCTACTTTGCGGTTGAGGGCCTTTTCAAGTACGGCTATGAAGATGAGGCCAGGTCAATGGCGAGGAAGCTGATTGGTGCAGCAGAGGGCCTGACGGACGACGCCCCAATCAGGGAGAACTACAGCCCCGAGAGCGGCGCCGGGCTAAACGCCAGCAACTTCAGCTGGTCGGCGGCATTCTTCTACTTGCTGTGCGCAAACTACGCCCGATAGGGTTGGGGCACTCTTTCCATAGCTAACACGACGGCAAAGATGGGCCGCTTCGCGCCGGAGGACGAAGGGTTTCGCGGTGCGAGGCGGCCTGCTGCAATCGGCCCTCAATATAACTGAGTTTCGGGGGCCTGCACACAGGCAGGAGGCATGAGACCTCCGACCTCCGACTTGTTCTGGTTATTGCGCTTCCTGGCCGCCGATGGTATGCGAGATGTTTCCGACAGCCAGCATCTCCTCGAGCACAAGCGCAGCCGCGCCCACTGAGCTCGCTTCCTCGCCCTGGGCCGAGGGGACTATTGGGGGAAGGTTCACCATGGCAGTGAATGCCCTCTCCTCTACAGTCGCCCTGACCTCGTTGAAGAGAATGTCGCCCGCGCGCGACACGCCCCCTCCGATGATGACTACGTCTGGGCTGAGCATGTTGACGGCATTAGCTATTCCGATCCCGAGGTAACGGCCTGCCTCGATAATCAGCCTCTGTGCCAGCAGATCGCCTTTTGAAGCCGCTTCGGACACCAGTTCCGCGGTTATGGCCTCGATCTTGCCGTCCACAAGATCGCGGATTAGGGTACTCGATCCTGTTGAAACTGCCCTGATGGCGGCTGCCGCAATGGCGGGGCCCGCGGCCATTGCCTCAAGGCAGCCCTGGTTGCCGCAAGGGCAGACCGGCCCGTTGGGGTCTATGGTCATATGGCCCAGCTCGCCCGCGCCGCCCTGTTTGCCCCGATAGACCTCGCCGTTTATGATTACGCCGGCGCCTATGCCCCTTCCAACGTTGACACACAGGATATTGTCGTATCCGCGGCCTGCCCCGAACATGGCCTCTCCTATGGCCATTGCCCGCGCATCATTCTCCACCCAGCAAGGGTAGGCGAACTCGTCTTCGAAGGCTCCGGCGATAGGAATGTCGCTCCAGCCGGGAATGTTTGGCGCGAATACGGAGACTCCCCTGCCTGCATCTATGAGGCCTGGCACAGAGAGCCCCAGTCCGGCAATTTTATCGCGCACATCGGCCGCCTTCGCGAGTGTTCTGTGCGTTACGTCAAAGAGGCTTGACAAGATCGATTCCACGCCCAGATGGACATCGAGCTCCTGGCGAGTGTCGGACACTACATTGCCTTCCAGGTCGGTAACGACTGCAATGATCTTGCTGACGCCGAGGTCCACGCCTGCCAAGTAGAATGCTTGAGGGTTGAACTCTATCATAAGAGGGGGGCGGCCCCCGGTCGACTCGCCGTACCCTGTCTCCCTTGCTATTCCCGACTTCATGAGAAGCGAGACTATGCTCGACACCGTAGCCGGGGTAAGCTCAGTGATTCGCGCGATATCGGCGCGAGAGACTGATTCAACTTCCCTCAGGACTTTGAGGACTGCAAGAATGTTGATGCTTTTCAGTATCCGCGTGTCGCTGGCTTTGACGCCGTTGAAATACGAATTATGGCCAGAGTTCCCCATGGTCAGTTGTCCCCCTTTGCCTGACGGCTCGGAATTACGCCCAACCTTTACAGGCCAGAGAATGATAGCGAGAGGAATCAAGTTTCTGCTCTATGAATCTCAAGCACTGGAGAAGGCAGGGCTGCCAGGGCGGGGCTTTGAGCAAATCACCGAGCGATCTGGTATTCCTCATGTCTGGGAAAAATCCTTCAAACTTCGTTTAGGAGGCAAAGATACTGCCAGGTTATTATACCCCAAATAACTTCGGCGTGCGTGCGAGCGAGCAAGGATTTGGGGCCTCAAGATGCGCACGCCGAGAATCTGTCGGCAATGGCGACGCAGGGAAGTGGAGATGGGACGAGAATAGATGATAGGCAGGCAAGTGACAGGAGCAATTGCTCACGGGGGTGCGAATATGGGTATTGACGAACTTATCAAGAAGGTCTCTGGCGAAGTGGGCTGCACGCGGGAAGGCTCTAACTGCAACAGACGGTGTGCTAAGGCCATCAGGTCGGAGGCAGTGGAATGCCGTCCCGAAGGTGTCGATACTGAGCTGGCTTCTATTATCGACCACACATTGCTGAAACCCGATGCAACCTGGAGCCAAATCGAAGAGCTGTGCAAAGAAGCGGTTACATATGGTTTCGCCTCGGTGTGCGTGAATCCAGGCTACTGCAAGCTCGCACATGAGCTCCTGGAAGGGAGCGGTGTTGCCGTATGCACGGTCATCGGATTCCCGCTGGGATCGACCACAGCTATGGCAAAGGCGTTTGAGGTGAGGGACGCTATCGCAAATGGAGCGTCAGAGGTTGACATGGTAATGAACATCGGCGCTTTGAAGTCAGGCGAGTTCGAATACGTCTTGCGGGACATTGAGTCGGTAGTAGATGCGGCTGCAGGTCAAGCCCTTGTAAAGGTGATAATCGAGACGGGCTTGCTCGCTGATGAGGAGAAGATTCGGGCATGCCTCATCGCCAAACGTGCAGGTGCCGACTTCGTTAAGACGTCCACCGGCTTCGGCCATGGCGGAGCCACTGTGGAGGATGTGGCTTTGATGAGGAAGACTGTGGGATCGGGCATGGGAGTCAAGGCATCGGGAGGGATTCGCGATGCCGCCACTGTCAGATCCATGGTTGCCGCAGGCGCCAGCAGGATAGGCGCAAGCGCCGGAGTGAAGATAGTAACAGAAAAGAGTTAGTGCGCATTCTCAGGCGTTCCATGGAGCGCGAATCCATATAGCAGGTGACAGAGTGGGCGGCGCTGTGGCGCCGTCCGGCTCGTCTCTGCACAGGGAGAGGGCCCGGTCTGCACAAGGCGATGGTCCGGGCTGGAAATGCCCCCTACACTGTACCGGGCTCCAACGTGAGCCCCAGGAACGCATCGAGTTTCAGGCCTTCCAGGTACTCGGCCACGCTGAGGTCGAAGTATGCCCTTTGCAGGGCCTGCTCGGAGTATTCAGTTCCGGCTAGTCCTTGCTCAAGATCGTCCATGTTGAGGGCCGTGAAGAAGTCCCCGTGGATCCTGCAAGACCGGATCACGCCCCGGTCTACCCAGAGATATATGGCGACCTCGCCGCAGGCGAACCGTCCCCGGTTGCTAACGTTGTAAGCAGGGGATTTTCCATAGTTCCACTCCCAGCGAGAGTATTTCTCAGCTACAAGCTTCATTATTCCGTCCAGCTCTTCTTCTGTCAGGAACCGTTCTTTGGCGGGCCCTCCTTCAAAGAGCTGCAAAAGGAGGGATTCCTGGAACTGGTCAATCCCTGGTCTTTCAGGCATGTAGTCTATGAGGTTTGTGACCCTGCTTCTGACTGATTTGATGCCCTTGGAGGCAATCTTGTCTGGCTTGACGTTGAGTGCTGCCTGCACGTTGCCGAGGTTCGAATCATACAGCAGGGTTCCGTGGTGGAGCACCCGGTCATGGTAGATGTACTGGGCGTTACCGGAGAACTTCCGTCCATCAATGGTCATGTCGTTTCTTCCGCTGACTTCGACTGCCAGCCCTACGCCATTTAGCGCGCATGCCATCCTGTTACAGAAGAGCTTCATGTCTATTCCTTCAGCGGTTTTCCGCTCGATGAAGCTGAAATTGAGGTTGCCCAGATCGTGGTAGACGGCTCCGCCGCCGGTCATTCTCCTTACGACGTGCACCCCGTGTTTCCTGACATAGTCTTCGTTCACCTCGTCCGGCGTGTTCTGGAAACGGCCGACGACTACGGTGGGGGCATTGCGCCAGAGGAGAAGGTATGAATTGTCCATGTCGAAGTTCTTCAGCACGTATTCTTCAAAGGCCAGATTGAAGCGTGGGTCATTTGAATCGTTCGGTACATACAGCATCGCGATCCTCCTAAGTAAGTCTCGATAAGTTCCTGCGCAATCCCTGGGTCTGCATTGTCCGTAATTCAGAGCCTAGCTGCTCGATTAGGCAGAGATACCTTTTGCGAGTTGCTTAGCTGGGCAGATAATCATCGGTCGCCCCGCCCCGGTGTTGGCTTTATGTATGCGGAGCAGAATGACCCTATATGGGTCGCTTTTCTGCAGATTGACCCATCCTGGGCCATTTCCTCGGATTTTGGCCCAACATGGGCCATTTGGCGTTGCCATCCCCTCGCCCGAAAAGTGACTAAGTTTCAGACTCGTCCCTCGAAAGCGAACTGAAGCTTATCCCTGAAACCTACCCCGTGCAGGCACAAAGAAGTCAACCTTTGGCTTGTCCGTAGCCGAATAACAAGATCTTCTGTGCACAAGGCTTGCTGCGCTTGATGTTGCCTCGCAAAAATCAGACTATTTGAAAGCGCTCAAGCACTCTTCAAAGCTACTTAGCAATCTGCCGATGCGTATGCGGGCCCGATGGCGCGCCACATTCAGGTGACATGCGCTTCGGGCAGGGGGCGCATGTGTGATTCCCGCCCCGGTTGTTTTGCGGGCGTCCTGCCAGACTAATGATACTATGTACTGTGAAAAGTGCCAATGGCCGGGGGCGGGCCATGGGCAGGCCCCGAAGCCCGCTTTCACCTGGCGAATGCGGGATCGACGTTGGAGATAACAGAGCCGGCCGCGGCTGACTGAGCCCCGCAGGGCTTGCAGCGGTGCCACGGCCGGCGGCGTTGGGAGGTACGTCGACAGGGTTTACATAGAGCCCAACTTCTGATCGAGCAGATCAGAGAGGGCCTTCAGCATCCTGGGTCCAAGGAACATGGCGCGCTTTCGCGCCGCTTCCGGAATCTCGATCTTGCGGATCATCTCCAGCGCCTTGCTGCGCTGACTGGGGGAGAGAATGCCCATGGCTTCCTTCTGGGCGGCAGTGAGCGCTTTGCTGATGGCAGCCTTTTGCTCTGCAATAAGGTCCTCTGCTTCATGCACTGCGTCTCCTGCAGGGCCTGCCAGCAGCTCCTTCTTCTCCTTCTCAAGCTGCTCGGTGATTCTGTCAATACCTTCGGTTACCTGTTCGTCCAGCTTGCGAGCGAGGCCGGCCAGGGACTCCACCTGTTCCCTAGAAAGCCCCAGATCGTCCATGGCTTTGAGGATTTTGACCTCGGCGGCAAGTTTAGCTGTCGGCCTCCAGGTCACATCCTGGGCTCCAATTGGCAATATCTCTTCTACGTCGGTCATGGCTTCCGCCTTATTGCCGGTTGCGGCCTCGGGTGAAGTTGTGGAAGCGTATGCTAGTGCCCCTGCCGCAAGCAGCAGGGCTGCCAGGGCAAAAGCGATAATCTGCTTGGCGTTCATCGTGTAACCCCCTAGTTGAAGAATGGTGTCGTCAGCTATAATAAACGAAATACCTGCGGCAAAGTTCAGGGAGATGCCTGGGCCGGGATGGTGATAAGCCCAGTGCAGGGATGGCTTGGAATGTGCGGGTCCTGGCACCGTGCGGCTTGAGGGCGACGGGTTTCGGCAGTCGTTTCGCTCAAACAAGAGCGGAGTCGGGCTTTATGATCTCAAGAAGGAACCTTGCGATATTTGTTGAAGCGCTTAGTCATATAAACGGGCCTGGCGTGCAGTTGTGATCTCTGGCACAGCACGAATCGGGCTGCATGGGAGATAGTTGCTATGAGAGACTCATGGATTGTGAAAGATGAAGTAAGGGATGCACTGGGTGCCGGGAGGCCTGTTTTGGCTTTCGAGTCGACTGTATTGACTCACGGGCTCCCATACCCCACAAGCAGGGATTTGGCCTTGCGGGTAGAGTCGGTTGCTCGCAATAGAGGGTGCGTTCCGGCTACGATAGGCATCGTAGACGGCGTTATCCACGTTGGGATGACTCCTGAGGAGATAGACCGGTTGGCAGGCAACAACAGCGCATGCAAGGCGTCGGGATATGACATTGCTTTCGTGGTTGCCTCAGGCAGGTCCGCAGGAGTGACCGTTTCCGGCACGCTCGCAATCGCGCAACGCGCTGGAATACATGTATTTGCAACAGGTGGAATCGGAGGCGTTCACAGAGGCGCATCTGAAACCTTCGACATCTCCCATGACCTTGCGAGCATAGCCCGCTCGCAAGTGGTTACTGTGTGTGCAGGGGCCAAGGCAATATTGGACCTGCCCAAAACAGTCGAGTACCTGGAGACGGTTGGTGTATGTGTGCTGGGCTATAAAACAGACACGCTTCCGGCATTTTACACTGCCGATTCAGGGATTCCCCTGGCTTACCGTGTGGAATCTGCAGATGAAGTAGGAGATGCCTTCATGGCAAAGCGCAGGCTGGGGTTTGGCGGCGGGCTGCTCGTGGCGGCGCCGATCCCGGCAGAGAAGGAGCTTCCGCCGGATGAGATCAACCAGGCTATCGAGGATGCGGTTGAGCTTGCCGAAGAGCAAGGCGTGCGCGGCAAGGCTCTCACCCCTTATCTCCTGGCTCAACTCGCTGAGATCACCGGAGGAAGGTCGGTTGAGGCTAACCTGGCTCTGCTGGAGAACAACGCCCGGGTTGGAGCTGAGATAGCCGGCTCGATCTCGCGCGAGCTTGCGGCTGAAGCCAGGCGGGGGGAGCTGGGTTAGGCAAGCTGAGGCAATACGCGCTGCGGGCCCACTCGGCATCATCTGTGTAATTCTAATGGGAGGCGATAAGGTGAAAGCCATAGAGGCAATCAAGGGAAGAAGAAGCATACGGAAGTACCGGCCGGATCCGGTGCCTCGCGAGATCATTGAGGATATTGTGGATTGCGGAAGGCTGGCGCCGAGTGCTCGTAATGATCAGCCCTGGGAGTTCGTTGTCGTGACTGAGCAGTCCATCAGAGAGGAGATAGCGGCTGCCGCGAGATTCGGGAAGTTCATAGCAGACGCGCCTGTATGCCTGTTGGCGTTTGCCCGTCCTACCCGACGTTTCGTGGAGGACACGTGCGCTGCTTTTGAGAACATGCTCGTTGCGGCCTACGCCCGCGGACTTGGCACATGCTGGGTTGCCGGGCACAATACGCCGTATGAGAATGAGATAGCGCGCATATGCAAGGTGCCTGGCGATTATCGCCTTGTGGCCATGTCGCCGCTGGGCTACCCGGATGAGGAGGGCGCAGTGCACAAGCGGGAGCTCGAAGAAGTGCTGCACTGGGAGAGCTTCTAGGCGCGATCTGATTGAAGCATCGGATTCAAGCATCGGAGGTTGAACCGAAATACCGGTGATCAAACGACATGCAACCGGAGAACGCCCGTTTCGAAAGGCGCCATCTTCGGCCCAAATAGCCCTTGCCGTGGCAGCGGTGGCCCTGGCTGCCATGGCGGGCGTCATCTGGATGCAGCTTCATTTGCCCGTGCAGGTCCGAACTGCGCTGGCCAGGCCAGCCTCGGACTTTGGAGCCGAGTTGGGTGAGGATGAAGTGGCTGCGCTGTTTAGCTATGTACATAGATGCTCCTTGCTTGGCCTCTACGATCTTCCGCTGATAAGGGTTCGAACGGTCACAGATGGACTGTCTGGCAGGGGGTCATCGCAGCCGGGCAACGCGACTGAGGTGGGCCTCGCGCGTGAGGCCCACCAGACGGTTCTTGAGGAGAACGGGGGCGAGTGGGTTTCCAAGCTCCACCGGCTGAGAATAGACAGAATAGTAAGCATGCTGTCACGTGTTGCCGGAGATGATGCTTCAGGCTACAAAGTCGCTATGCTCGATACCAGGCAGATAAATGCTTTCTCCACAGCCGACGGACGGATCTACCTTACCAGGGGCCTTGTTACCACGTCTACAGATGATGAGATCGCCCTCGTTCTCGCCCACGAGATGCACCACATACGTGCAGGACATTGGATCAACTGGTGGGCGCTGGGTGTAGGCGACGGGTCCGCCTTCGATACTGAAGCAGAAGAACTGCAGGAAGATGGGGTAATGTCGCGAGCGGCGGACGCTCTTGTGGAGATGGGGATAGACGCTCTTCGGGGAGATGCGTCTACATCATACGGGCAGGAATACGAGGCTGACGCCAGCGCGTTATTGCATGCCGCTGAATGCGGCTACCGCGCGAGCGGGATCTTCCGGCTCCTGACGCGTCTGCCTGAGATGCCGGTTACGAGCCACCCCTCGTCATCCGACAGGATAGCTGAAGCCAGCCAGATGCTTCAGGCTATTGAGGATCCTGCCTGGATTGCCGCTCATAGCCCGGCTCTGGTTGCGCGGAATGTCGTGGAAAACGCAGTTGCCGTTGCGTGCGGAGATCGTCCCGGAATCTACGTGCAAGTTCCGGGCCTCGACGAGATTGCGGCTGCTTGCGGTGAGACCCTGAACAAGATACGGGATGTGGAAGAGGAGATGAGGGCCTACAAGTGGCTGGGTGTCGGTTGGCCCTGTGAAGAGGACTGCCGCATCGTGGTTCGCACAGCGCTTTTCAGCCCTGTTCTATGTGCTGTGGATGTTGGTGTTGAGACGACTTTCGGCCACTCCTCTGCAGGAACTCCAGGGGCCATAGAGGGCAGGCTCTGGCTTGTCCGCCGGGGAGGCGTTTGGGTTGTAGCCTTTGGCCAGGTTCTCCCGGGGATGCGGCCTGTCGCAAGTGAGTGGGCGAAGGTCGGGGACGAGCTTGGAAATGCCTGGCGTCGTGTAGGTAGAGTAACGTGGCTCTGCCCGGGCAACACAGTGCCTGAAGTCCGGAACACCAGTGGCGCCGGTGATGACGCCGCTCTGGCGCGAGGTGCGCTTGAGGCGGCTGCGCGGTGGCGAGACACGAGCATTACGGACTTTGAGAAGCATCTTGCGACCTACGCGAGAGGCAAGATTGAGCATGTGCGGAATGCTGGCGGGAAGCGTGAGCAAGGTGAGGACGGCAACGGGCTCTGGAATGCGGCCAATTCAGACGGGAGCCTTGAAGCGATTGGGTGGGCGCAGTTTCTAAGCGGGCGCGACGCACAAAGCTGGGCCTGGAGCGTAAGGTGTGATGTGCACAGCCCCACGTTGGCCACGGTAGCCTTCTCGTCAGCGTTGAGCCTCGAGAAAGTTCCTGTAGCAAGCAACTTCACAAGGCTAACAATGGTTCTCGAGGACAGAGAGTGGAGAGTCGCATCCGTCAGTCTGCACTGAAATACAGTGTGATGCAGGTGGTTTCGGTATTGATCTCTACAGGCCTCGACACGACCACGACTTTCAGCTTCTCATCCAGACTCACCAGAACATGGTCAAGTACCTCGGAGGGAATACTCAGGTGCACCTCCGCATCGTCTAAATCTGCTGTTCCCCCTGCCTGCCGGGCGATGTCCTCTATCTCGAGAGCAGAGTCGTCCGTCAATGCCGATTTCACTCTTACCTCGACTACCGGTATGCTGTCATCTGCCTGAGGCGCAAAACCCATAGCCCGGACGTCGGACGTGCCTGCCAGCTTTCCCTGAATGTTGCCTTCGCCATAGTCCATCTCGCCGCTGCCCTCTTCTGTCAAGGCAGCACTCCTTGATGTCGGAGCTTCCGCAACTGGCTGCCCTTCGGGGGGTGTGGGCCTGAACCAGTCGGTTGCGAAGCCCGGAATGATCAGTATGGCAGCCGCTGCGGCTGCCGCGGCAAGCCTTGCGTAAAGCGGCCTTACGTTGGTCGTACGTTCACGGCGGGCAAGTTCTGATGCAGCTAC
>DMOT01000305.1:696-2869 GCA_003456765.1 Bacillota bacterium | reverse complement strand
GTCAGGTACTCCAATTTCCCCGGCGTGTCGGACAAGTGGATAGAGTCTGTGATGTCCATATCCGCCGTCGGTTGCATTCCCGATTCCGTGATATTCAACGGTACCGAGGTGCTGGGCTATCCCAGGTTCGTTTCCGCAACGATGCGTGGCCTCGATCGCCTCAACACAGTATATGGAGACATAGAATTCCAGGATCAGGCCGGACGGCGCCAGATAGCCAGGGCTCTTGATTACAAGACAGTCCGAGTTCACAGCATCACAAGGGCAGAGGTTGATCGCGGCCTCTCTGTCGCGACAATGAGGGATAGGTATGTTAGGGCTGCCAGAGAGCGCAACATACGAGTTCTTTATGCACGTCCAATAATGAAGCCCATTGACGAGCGGAGTCTGCCCGAGCTTAACAAGGCGTTCGTGTCGGACCTGGCAAGTGCAATAACAGATCAGGGCTTTTCCCTTGGCCCGGCCGTGCCGTTTGGGCAACCGGATCCGGGGCTTACACTGATGCTGTTGGTGGTTTTGGGGATTGCGGCCGGATCTGTAATGTTGCTGGATGCCATATGGGACTTGTCCTTTTCAATATGCGTTGGGCTTGTTGCGGTTTTTGCAGCAGGGTTTGCCGCCCTGTGGGGAATGGGCTATCCTCTTCTGACAAGGCAAGCCGCTGCGCTGGCTGCGGCCATCGTATTTCCGTCGCTGGCCGGTTTCGTGCTCTTCAGTCCAAACGCGTCTGCGAAGCAGAAGGAGGCTTCATCCGGCGCAGGCTGGGTAGGATCTGCGTGGAGGAAATTCATCGTTGCGTCATTGCTCTCCTTTGCTGGCGGGCTGATGCTTGCCGCATGCCTTACCAGCCGTGCCTTCATGGTCAAGGGCGAACAGTTCCTCGGGGTTAAGGCAATGCATGTGGTACCCGCCTTGTTTCTCCTCGCAGCCTACTGGAAGAGATATGCGAGGAGTGGGGATGAATCCCTCATAGCCTCATTGGCGCGGCTTAACAGGTCGAAGGTTCTCGTCTGGCATCTGGTCGTCCTTGCGCTTCTGGGAGTTGCCGGGTTGATATACATTGCCAGGACCGGAAACACTTCGTCTGTGATTGTGGCGGTGCCCCGGTTAGAGCAGAAGATGAGGGTTGCACTGGAAAGGGTATTGCCTGCAAGGCCCCGGACCAAGGAGTTTCTTGTTGGGCATCCTGCTTTTGTTCTTGCCAGTGCGCTCATTGCTGTGGGTGAGACCGGTCTGATCTTGCCCATCTCCATTCTGGGCCTTATAGGCCAGATTTCGTTGACCAATACTTTCGCGCACATCCACACCCCTGTAGGTCTCACGATCGTCAGGGTGCTGATTGGACTCGGCCTCGGATTTGCCATAGGATTGGTCGTGACCCCGGTCTATCGAGGGATTGCCGCAAGGATACGCCGTGCGGCGGGACGGGAACGATGACACGTATTTGCGGGTTGTAGTAGAGGAAAGCAGGTGACTGCAGTATGCGGGTCTTGGTCTCCGGATACTATGGAATGGGAAACCTCGGAGACGAGGCAGTGCTTGCAGCGTTCGTCGAACATGCTAAGAAAATAGATCCCGAGGCCACGTGTGTTGCCCTCTCTGGCGAGCCGCGAGAGACATCGGAGGCTTATGGTATAGAAGCAGTGCCCAGGGCGTCCTTGGGGGCCATCGTACGCGAGATCCGAAGAGCCGACATAGTAGTGAGCGGGGGCGGCAGTCTTCTACAGGATGTGACAGGCAGAAAATCGGTTCCGTACTATCTCGGCATCATTACTCTTGCGCGCATGATGAGGCGCCCAGTCTCCATATATGCTCAGGGACTTGGTCCATTGAACCATGCTTTCTCCAGATGGCTGGTGAAGAGGACTCTCTCTCGAACATCCGCCATCACAGTGCGGGATGAGGGCTCTGCCCGGCTCCTTCGCGAGCTTGGCGTTGTGAGGCCTGAACCTGTGGTGGTTGCGGATCCGGCCTTCGCGCTAACCCCCCGCAAGCCGGACAAGTCGATTGCAGTTCAAGGGTCCAATACTGTGATGCTCTGCTTTCGGCCATGGCCGGCGGTTTGCGGCAGGGAGGCCGAGTACGCTGAGTGCATTGACCGGGCAGTCCTGGAATTGGGGATAACGCCTGTTTTCCTTGCGTTCCACCCTGACCAGGATCTAGAGATATCGCA